>JBAYOS010000089.1:0-6844 GCA_041678125.1 Monoglobales bacterium | reverse complement strand
TTAAAGTCGGAGAATCACCCGCTTGGATAAAAGAAAGACTAAAAAGCGCGGGCGTCAGACCAATCAACAATATAGTTGACATAACAAATTTTGTTATGCTTGAATACGGTCAGCCGATGCACGCGTTTGACTATAATCTTATAAAAGGGTCGGAAATTATCGTCAGAAATGCTGAGGCAGGCGAAAAAATCACAACTCTTGACGGAACAGAGCATAAGCTTGACCCGTCAATGCTTGTAATTGCAGACGCTGAGCGCGCGATAGCGGTTGCAGGTGTTATGGGCGGCGAAAACTCTGAAATTCAGGAAAACACCAATATGATTTTGTTTGAATCTGCAAACTTTGACGGCGCATCTGTAAGAATTACCGCCAAAAAACTGGGCATGAGAACAGAAGCGTCAGGCAGATACGAAAAGGGTCTTGACCCCAATATTGCAGAAATGGCACTTGACCGTGCGTGTGAGCTTGTTGAGATGCTGGGAGCAGGCGAAGTAACCGACGTTATGCAGGATGTTTACGGCAAAAAACGTATTATGAACGCGATTGAATTTAATGCCGATAAAATCAATAATTTCCTCGGCACAGACATTTCGGAAGCTGAAATGATAAGAATTTTAACCGAGCTTGAATGCAAGGTTGAAAAGGGCAAGGTAACTCCGCCGACATTCCGTGCCGACCTTGAGGGTTTTGCGGATATTGCGGAGGAGGTTCTCCGTTTCCACGGTTACGACAAAATGCCTATGACGCTGCTCAGAGGGGACACAACTGCAGGCGGAAGAACTCTCCGTCAGTCGCTTTCGCTTAAGATAAAAAATATTCTTGTGGGCGCAGGCGGATTTGAAATTCTGACCTATTCGTTCACCTCGCCGAAAAGCTTTGATATGCTGAAAATTCCTGAAAATTCAGAGCTTAGAAATGTAATAAAAATCATAAATCCGCTGGGCGAAGAAAATTCTGTTATGAGAAGAACCACAGTGGGTTCAATGCTTGAAAATTTAGCTAACAACTACAACAGCCGAAATGAACAGGCAAAGTTGTTTGAAATAGGCAAAATTTTCAACCCCGTTCCGGGCGAAAGTCTTGCTGACGAGCCTGAAAAGCTGACAATCGGTATGTACGGAAGTGTTGATTTCTTTGACCTCAAAGGAATGGTAGAGGTAATGGCGGACGCAGTCGGCGTAAAAAACATGAAATTTGCGGCAGAAAGCGAAAATCCGACATTCCACCCGGGCAGAACCGCAAAGGTTTTCATTGGAGGCAAAGAAGCGGGAATAATGGGCGAAATTCACCCGGACGTTTTGAAAAATTACGGTATCCCAGTGAAAGCCTATGTGGCGGAAATTGACCTTGATGCGATAATAGAAAATATTGATAACAAAAAAAGCTACGTTGAAACTCCGAAATTCCCTGCGGTTACGCGTGATATTGCAATGCTTGTATCGGATGATGTTCCCGTTGCGGATATTGAAGATATAGTAAAAGAGGCGGCAGGAAAGCTCCTTGAAGAGCTTAAGCTGTTTGACGTGTACAAGGGCAGTCAGATAGCGGCGGACAAAAAGAGCGTGGCATACTCGCTCTCCCTCAGAAGTGCCGAAAAAACACTGGGAGAAGATGAGGTAAACGCTGTTATGGATAAGGTGCTTTCAGCGCTTTCCGAAAAAATCGGTGCAGAATTAAGATAAAAAGTATGGACTGCTGATGCAGTCCATATTCTTTTTGATATAAATAATAAAAAAAGCAAAAAATATATAGACAAAGGCGAGGTTTGTTGATATAATAAAGATGTATATTTATATTTATTTTGCCGAAAGGGTTGATATAATTTGTTTACAAAAGGAAAATTGGCGACAGCGATTTTAAAAATACTTTGCATGACACTTATTTTTACCTTTTTGACCGTGGGCACGGTTTCCGCCGAGGAAAAGCAGATTACCGTTTTAATTGACGGGGAAAAGGTGGAATTTGACGCACAGCCCGTAATAAAAAATGACAGAGTAATGGTGCCCATGAGAAAAATTTTCGAAAAGCTGGGCGTAGAGGTTTTATGGGACCCGGTTTTTGAAAGGGTAATTGTCAATTATAACGAATCAGACCAAGTCATAATGTATATAAATTATGAGGAGGTTTTCAAAAACGGGCTTCAGATGAAGGTTGATGCGGCTCCCTTTATTTCCGAGAACAGAACCTATGTTCCGCTCCGATTTGTGAGTGAAATTCTCGGAATGTCAGTAGAATGGAGCGATTCTGCATATACTGTATATATCGTGCCTCAGCATAAGGGAATGACACTCATTCCGTTCGGCGAATTTTTAAATGTTCCCAGTCCGTACAGCGTTAACAGAAATTATAAAACGCTTGAATATGTAAATAAAAACGGGGTTGCTACCGCAAAATATTCTTTAAACGGTGAATCACAGGCTGATTTTGAAAGATATGTTCTGATAATGGAGGCGGCAGGCTTTAAGAACGTTAAAAAAGCTGACGAAACCGATAATACCGTAATATTCTACGGTAATTCCTATGTTGTAAAGCAGCAGCTTCCCGAAGATGACGATATTTTTACAGTTTCCATATATGAGGATTCTAAAGGCGAAATAATTAAGCAGTATTTAGAAAGCGAGGGAAATTAGAATGAATGATATGAATAACTTAAACGAAAAAGAAGCAACAGGCGAAATTAAAATTTCGGAAGAGGTTGTTGAGGTTCTGGCTGATAAGGCAACAAGAGATATTGACGGTGTTGCGGATCTTAAAACAGGTTTCCTCGGAAACGTTGCCGATGTTTTCGGCAAAAAATCCGGTGCAAAGGGCGTTGATGTTGATATTAAAGAAAACAGCGCGGTGATAACCGTCCATGTTGTAATAAAATTCGGCTGCAGAATTCCTGAAATTGCATGGAGAATTCAGGAGTCGGTTAAAAATACTGTTGAAAGTATGACCAGCCTTGAGGTAACCAAAGTAAATATTTGTGTTGACGGTGTTAGGTTTGTGGAAGAATGTACCACCGAACCCGAGACCGAAGAGGAATAATATTTATTTTTCGAACTTTGTAAATTTTATGAGCATCTTTTAAGGCGGCCCGTTAAAATTTACAGGCCGCCTTAGATATTTAACTTACAAAGAGATAAATGAGAAAGCGCATATTACAGAGCTTTCTCGGACAGAAGCGGAGATTTTTATGATAGACGAATACGGTAAAATCCTTAAATTTAACAGAAGAACAGCCAGAGATACCGCTTTTAAATGCCTGTTTGTCCGCCACCTGACAGGAGCGGACATTGAGGAAATTATGGAGCCGACTGTCGACCTTCCGTTTCGCGAGGAGGATATGGCATACATTAAAGCCGCGGTGAGCGGGACGATAGAGCATCTTGATGAGATAGATGCTATAATTGAAGAAAATTCAAAAGGCTGGAAAAAAAGCAGAATTTCTTCTGTTTGTTTATCGGCGCTCAGACTTGGCATTTTTGAAATACTTTTCATGCCCGATATTCCGGTGAGCGTATCCATTAACGAGGCGATAGAGCTTATTAAAATGTATGACGAGCCTAAAACGGCGGCCTTTGCGAACGGTATCCTGGGAAATTTGGAGAAAACCGATGTTTCTGGGGATTGATACAAGCTGCTACACCACTTCGGTTGCTATAGTGTCAGCCGAGGGTGAAGTTTTGGCGGACGAGCGCAGACTGCTTTCGGTTGACGAGGGCAAGCGCGGACTACGCCAGAGCGAAGGGGTTTTTCAGCACATTAAAAACCTTCCCGATTTGACAGATAGAATAAAAGACTTTATGCCTGATATTAAAGCGGTTGCGGTTTCCGCAAAACCGCGGGCGGCGGAGGATTCGTATATGCCCGTTTTTCTGGCGGGACAAAGCTTTGCGAGGGTGATTGCGGATTCGCTTGACGTTCCTCTTTTTTGCACCGATCACCAGAGCGGACACATTACGGCGGCAAGGGAAGCCTCCGGATTTTCACCCGATGGCGTATTTATTGCAATTCATCTGTCGGGAGGAACCACAGAACTTTTGTTGACAAATGGGACAGATACAAAAATTGTCGGCAAAACGCTTGATATTCCGGCCGGTCAGCTTATTGACAGGACGGGGGTAATGTGCGGAATAAAATTCCCCTGCGGAAAGGAAATGGACGCAAAAAGCGTGGAAACAGATATAAAGCTTCCCGTCAGCGTAAAGGAAAGCGACATAAATTTTTCGGGAGCGGAAATTCAGGCGCAGAGGCTTTATAAATCGGGCACATACTGCGGTGAGATTTTCAGAGCGGTTTTTGACGCGGTTGCAATTTCTCTTATAAAAGCGGCAAAAAGTGTCGGCGGCTATCACATTCTGCCGGTCGGCGGGGTAAGCTCAAATTCTGTTATTAGGCAGAAGCTGACTTGTGAATTTGGCGACAAGGTGCATTTTGCGCCCCCTAAATATATGACGGACAATGCTGTGGGCACAGCTTATATATGCAGAGAAAAATTTCTCAGAGGTTGACATAGTATGAAAGATGCCTTTACAATTACCGAAATAAATGAATACATAAGAAACAGACTTGAATCGGACGGAGTTTTGGGAAACCTCTGGCTTAAAGGGGAAATTTCAAACTTCAAGGCGCACAGCTCGGGACATCTTTATTTTACGTTAAAGGATGAAAACTCGGTGCTAAGAGCAGTAATGTTCAAAGGCTCGGCGTCATCCCTTTTATTCACGCCCGAAGACGGTATGAAGGTGCTTGCAAAATGCTCGGTCAGAGTTTATATTGCAGGCGGCAGCTATCAGGCCTATGTTACTGAAATGAAGGTGGACGGGATTGGCGATTTGCACGTTGCGTTTGAACAGCTTAAAGCAAAGCTTGCCGAGGAGGGGCTCTTTGACGTGTCCCGAAAAAAGCCGCTGCCGAGATTCCCGAAAAGGATAGGAATTGTAACCTCTCCGACAGGTGCGGCGATAAGGGATATGCTGAATATTTTGGGCAGACGAAGTAAATACCCCGAAATATATGTTTATCCTGTTTTGGTGCAGGGTTCTGATGCGCCCCCGCAAATTATCGAGGGAATAAGATTTTTTAACGATACAAAAAGTGCAGACGTTATTATAACAGGCCGCGGAGGCGGTTCTATTGAGGATTTGTGGGCGTTCAACGATGAGGGAGTGGCCCGCGAAATTGCAAGGTCGGAGATTCCGATTATTTCTGCGGTAGGTCATGAGATTGACTTTACAATAGCCGATTTTGTGGCTGACCTTCGGGCGGCAACTCCGTCTGAAGCGGCGGAAAGAGTGGTCGCGGATGATATTGAAACCAAAGAAAGACTGAAAACCGCGATGGACAAGCTTGCCATGGGGCTTCAGAATAATGTCGCAATCAAACGGTCAGTGGTGCAAGCACTCAATATGGAACGGGTTTTTGCAGGTCTTGAAAAAGGGATTGAGGACAGACGCCTTAAAACAGACCAGCTTGCAGACAACCTTTTAAGAGCGGCCGAGCTTATTATAGAGAGAAAAATGCAGCAGCTTAAAACGTCAGCTGCAGGTCTTGAGGCGTTAAGTCCCCTTGCGGTTATGTCAAGAGGATACAGCATTGCTTTCGGCAAAGAGGGAAGGCCGATAGTATCGGCAAATGACGTAAAAATCGGTGATAATATAACGGTTAAGCTCAGCGACGGCGAAATAGGCGCTGAGGTAACCAATAAATAAGGAGGAATTTCCTGTGAGAGAGAAAAAAACCTTTGAACAGACGATAACAGAGCTTGGTGAAATAGTGAAAAAGCTAGAAAACGGCGGAACTCCGCTCAGTGAGGCTATGGAACTGTTTGAAAAAGGGGTAAAATATACAAAAGAATGCAATAAAATGCTGGACGAGGCAGAACAAAAGGTGAAAATTCTTCTGAAAAATGCGAATGGCGAAATTTCTGCAGAGGATATGGAATAATGAACTATAAGGAAAAATTAGCAGAGTATGCGGCAGAGGTTGAAGCGGCAATAGACAGGTTCTTGCCCGAGAGGAAAAGTCCTCAGTCGGAAATTTACAGAGCTATGAGATACAGCGTGCTCGGCGGCGGAAAAAGAATCAGAGGCGTTTTGACGCTTGTTTGCTGTGAGCTTTGCGGAGGAAACAGGGAGAAGGCAATTCCTTTTGCGGCGGCAGTTGAAATGGTACACGCATATTCGCTTATGCATGACGATTTGCCCGCAATGGATAATGACGATATGCGCCGCGGCAAACCGTCAAACCATATCGCTTTCGGTGAGGCAATGGCAATTTTGGCAGGCGACGGACTTTTGGGTGAGGCAGTTAATGTAATAGTTAAAAACGCGGAAAAGTCGGACGCGGCATGGAAAGCGCTCGGCATACTCACAAATGCTTACGGACCCGAGGGTATGCTTGGAGGTCAGGTTGTTGATATGCAGTCTGAAAACAAACAGATAAGCTATGACGAGCTTTTGTACCTTCAGCGGCATAAGACGGGCGCGCTTATAAAAGCGGCGTGCCTGATGGGCGCTCATATAGGCGGTGGAGATGAAAAAATCCTCGCAAAGCTTGAAAGCTATGCGGAAAAAATCGGTCTTGCTTTTCAGGTGAAGGACGATATTTTAGATGTGGAAAGCTCGGAGGAAGTGCTCGGAAAAAATATCGGCAGTGACAGGGCGCAGGGAAAATCCACATTCGTCAGCATCTGCGGACTTGATGAGGCAAAACAAACGGTAGAAAGACTTTCAAAAGAAGCGGCCGAGCTTTTCGGCGGAGATAGTGAAAGCGAGAGATTCCTCAGGGAAACGGCAGAATATCTTGCTAAAAGAAAAAACTAACTCGGAGGGGAAAATGAGCAGATTAGCAAAAAAGG
>JBAYOS010000088.1:0-6857 GCA_041678125.1 Monoglobales bacterium | reverse complement strand
TTACAGTCCCGTTCATCATGGCGCTTGGTGTCGGTGTCGCTTCCATTCGAAGTGACGAAAACGCAAAGTCGGACAGCTTCGGTCTTGTAGGTCTTTGTTCCGTCGGGCCCATTCTGGCGGTGCTTATACTGGGCTTTATATATAACAAAGGTATAGACAGCTCGTCTGCACTGATAATAAATGATTTGGAAAACACAGTTGAACTCGGGATGAGTTACATAAAGGCCATGCCTCTATACCTATTTGAAGTTGCGGTAGCTCTCTTGCCGATATTTCTGTTTTTCCTCGGGTTTCAGGTTATCTCGTTAAAACTGCAAAAGAGGGCGCTTAATAAAATAATAATGGGTCTTCTGTTTACTTATGTAGGCTTGGTCCTCTTTTTAACAGGGGTTAATGTGGGATTTTCATCTCTCGGGTATGTTTTGGGAGAAGAAATTATACATTCGGGAATGAGATGGATTATAATACCCATTTCCATGGTAATGGGATGGTTTATCATAAGCGCAGAACCTGCGGTTCATGTACTTACCAAGCAGGTATCGGACATCAGTGCGGGTGCAATTTCCGAACGCCTTATGCGTAATACGTTATCTATTGCAATCTCCTGTGCTATGGGACTTGCCATGACAAGAGTTCTTACAGGCATTTCGATATTCTGGTTTATGATTCCGGGATATATAATCGCTTTAATTTTAAGCTTTGTGGTATCACCAACATTTACAGCTATTGCATTTGACGCGGGCGGAGTTGCCTCAGGACCTGTGACGGCAACTTTTATGCTCCCTTTTGCAATGGGCGCCTGCTCGGCAGTAGGCGGTAACATAATGACCGATGCATTCGGAGTTGTTGCCATGGTGGCAATGATGCCCCTTATTACAGTTCAGATAATGGGAGCAATTTCTGTTGCGAAATCGGGTAAACCTGAAATTCTTAGCCAGCAGTTTAACGATGATGATATTATTGAACTTTGGGAGGTGCAATAGATGGAGTTATATTTTGTGATAAGTATAGTTGGCAGACATAATGCCGATAAGCTGATAGACTTACATCATAGCTTGAATCTGTCAAGTGTTTTCACATACTTTGGCAGGGGAACAGCAACCTCAGAGCACCTATCGTTCAATAATCTTGAACCGTCCGAAAAAACTATTGTCGGCGCGGTCGCAACGGCGGATTTGGCAAAACAGCTTTTGAAAAAAGCAAAAAACGAAATGTATTTTGATATTCCCGGTAACGGAATTATGATGACGATACCGATAAAGAGCATAGGCGGAGGAAAAACTCTTGCTTATTTAACGGATAACCAAGTATTAGGAGGTGCAAAACCTGAGATGAATTTTGAAAATGAGCTTATTATCGTAATATTAAACGAAGGCTTTTCAGATACGGTTATGGAGGCTGCACGAAGTGCGGGAGCAGTAGGCGGAACTCAGCTTCATGCAAAGGGTACAGGCAGGTCAAAATCGGAGAAGTTTTTCGGGGTTTCTCTTGCCCATGAAAAGGATATGTTATACATTGTTGCCCCCGAGGATAAAAAGTCTGCAATAATGCAGGCTATAAACAAAGAGTGCGGAACAGACACTCATGTGGGCGCAATTTGCTTTTCCTTACCTGTAACGGAGGTAGTGGGCATCAGAAGGTACGAGGATGATTAATTAAAATGATTTGAGGTTTTTCTTATGAAAATAAAAGAGTCGGCAGAAAATTATCTTGAAACAATTTTAATGCTGGAAAACAAAAACGGTCGTGTACGGAGTATTGATGTTGCTAACGAACTCGGTTTTACAAAACCGAGCGTTTCGGTTGCAATGAAACATTTCCGTGAGGAAGGCTATATCGTCACTGATGCCGACGGTGGCATATCGCTTACAAAGAAGGGACTTGAGGTCGCGGAACGGATTTACGAGCGCCACGGAGTTATTGCACAGGTGCTTATGATGATTGGTGTTAATGAAGAAGTCGCTTATGAAGACAGCTGTAAGATTGAGCATGACATAAGTCAGGAAACCTTTGAGAAAATAAAAGAATTTGTAGAAAAGCGCCGATAACGGCGCTTTTTGTATTGACGAATTATTTGTTATAAAGTATAATGTGATAAATGCATTAATTTATGGAAGGAAAAGTGTCATGAACAGAATTTTCAAACCCGTGGTATTCGGAGCAAAAAAGGTAATACCCACAGTTGTTTTAAAAAGCGGCAAGCTTTCGCCGGGGTATAAACTGACAGTAAATGAAACTAAAAAGACAGCATCGTTAATTGCCGAGACGAATGATTTTAAGGATTCGATATATTTTACATATAACAACGGAGAGGTTATTTGCAGACGAGTTTTTGAAAACGTGTCGGGTAAAAAGCTTGAACTGTGTGAACTCGGGTTTGAGATTGAAGGAATAGATTTCGGCGGCGATAAAAGGGACGATTATTTCTATCACAACGAAAACCCCCGTATTTACGGTGCTTACACAATCCCTGTGGATTTTGACAGACTCAGTGCTGAAACGGAGGCTGAAAAATGGGGCATGGATATTGACATAACACATGCCGACCCCGAAACTATTGTTGAGAGAATAGGAGCAAGTCCGTATCAGCCGTTCCCTGCAGTTTTGGTGAGCAACTACGGCATAAAAGGCGGGCTTGTTCACGGAACACTTTCCCAGGACGTGTTTTTCCATAACTATCTTTTGTCCCATGAAAACGACGGACTGAAGCTTAATATTTTATCATCATTCAAAGGTATAGATGCACTTGAAATGGGCGAGGGCAGAATTATTGTTGACGAGTGGTATCTCGGCAGGACTGACGAGGCTGACAATATCGAAAAAATCTTTGCAAAATATACTGACAAACTCCGTGAGAAACTTCCAAACGCTTACGGCAGAACGGACATTAACCGAAAATCACTTGTCTGGGGGTCGTGGAATGACGGCATTTTAAGAAACGTAAGTGAAGACTTAATGATAGAAGAAGCGCAATTTTTGAGCGATAATTTCCCGACGGTAAATTGGGTACAGCTTGATGACGGATATAGCCCCGTTTGCACGAAAATTGCTCACGGTCTTGGACTTCCGTATGAGGGTGACGAGGGAATTGATAAAGAAAAGTTCCCTCACGGACTTAAATGGATGACGGACAAAATCCGCGAGACGGGACTTCGCCCGGCACTCTGGATTGGCGGATTCGTGCCGCATATCGCACCTTTATATAAGGATCACCCCGATTGGTTTCTTGATTATTCATACCGCGTCGGGAACACCTCGCCGCTTGATGTGAGTCAGCCGCAGGTGCGTGAATATATGATTTCAGCGGCAAACACGCTTTGCCGCAAATACGGGTTTGAGGGCGTAAAACACGACTTCTGGAGTTATGCTTTTGAAGACAGCCATAATATGTTTAAAAATAAGGACCGTTCAGGTTATGAATACAGACGCTGGTGGACTTCAAGCCTGAAAGATTGTCTGCCCAAAGACGGTTATCTGCAGACGGGCTGTGACCTTGTGATGGGCAATCCGTTTTTGGCGGAATATTTTACAAACTACCGCTATGGTCTTGATGTCGGTTCGGGTGAATGGAATAATGTGAAAACGGTGTTCCATTTCGGAGCGGCTTGCTTTGCAACACATACCGGCGATATTTTCCCTCCCAACAGTGATGCGGTAGGTCTGCTTGAGGGCCTTAATAAAAAAGACAGAGAATTTCTATTAAACTATGTAATTGCCACACATTCAATGGTTGAGCTTGCAGGCAGACTCAGCAAGGTAACTGATAAAGAAAAGATAAAATCGCTGAAAAAGGTTGTTTGTAACCCCAATAACGGGCAGGACGTTTATTTTATAGGATTTGATTACAGGAGTAAAAGATATGCGGTTCCCGAAATTATGTATTTCAATTCGCCACATTTTTCACCTGAGGAAAATAATGCGCTTATGCCTGTCAGAACAGTTGCGCTCTTTAACATCGGCGAGGAAAACAAGAAATATTCCTTCTCGGCAGAGGACCTCGGAATCCCTTGTGACTGTTATAAGCTGACAGATGTCTGGAGCGAAGAAACATTTGAACTGAAGAATTTTGAAATTGAGCTTGAAGCACACGAAAGCAGACTTCTTGCCGTAACAAACTGCAACGCGGTAATTATTGATGCCAATATACGAATCAACAGCGTCAAAGCGGCGGCAGGTAAAGTAATTGCACAGACAGACTACGCTGAAAAAGAGGCAGAGCTTACACTTGCGGCGAAACCTGTAAAACTGGTTTTTGACGGTAGTGAGATCCCGTTTGAAGTGAAAAACGGAAAAACGGTTTTTGCACTCCCGGGTAAAGGAAAACTTGAAATTATATTCTAACAAAAAAGCTCGGTGCAATAAGTTAGCACCGAGCTCAATTTTTATAATATGCAGAAATCTCTTTCGCCCTTCTCAAGAGCCTCGAAAATTCTTTCGATTGTCATGAGTGCGCGGGGCAGGTGATAGGGACCCTTCCACATTGAGCCTTTCTGAGTGTGTGAAACTGTTCCGTCACGGTGCAGATAACCGTACCACTCGCCGAACTCCTTGTCGGGGAAATGGGAGAAGGTGTAATCGTGAAGCATATTGAATGTTTCAAGGTATTTTTTATTGTGTGTGAGAGTATATGCGTAAAGGGTCGCAATAAGTGCCTCGCAGTGTACCCACCAAAGCTTCATATCCCACTCAAGCGGCTCACAGGGACGGCCGTCAATATCGCTGAAATAGATAATTCCGCCGAATTCCTTATCAAGACCTTCCTCAAGGGCACCGTCTAAAATATTAAGTGCAGTATTAAGAAGGTCGCTGTTTTTTGTGTAAGCAGCCTGGTTCATCATAAACCAAGCGTTTTCGCAGGAGTGTCCGGGGTTGATTGTTCTTCCTGCGGGATTATCAATAAAGCTTCCGTCAGCGCGGACGGTTTCCCTGATTCTGTTGCGGTCTTTGTCATAGTGAAGTCTTAGCATATTATTTATAACCATATCGGTAACTTCAGTATAATAATCCGCCTTTTCGGGAATACATCTTCTTAGAATCTGTGAACAGCTGAAAAGTACCATCGGAACAGCCGCCGCGCAGTCGTTTGTGTATGCCTTCGGAGTGATTTTAAATGGGTCCGCCGAAGGGTCTTTATAAATTGAAAGCATCATATCAAAGCATTTTTCTGCGGCATCAAGAGCAGCCTTATCCTGAATAAGATGACCGTATTCAGCCATGGAAATCACAAAGAAGCTCTCTGAATAAAAATATCTTCTTTTGCGGATGGGGGTGCCGTCCTGCTGAAGTGTGAAAAACATTCTGCCGTCTGTGTCGGTGCAGTATTTTTCCAGAAATGTTTTTGTATTCTCTGCCCCAAAGAGCCAATCTTTATTCATTCCGTATCTATTGCATAGTGCGGAAAAGGTCCAAAGGCATCTGCCCTGAAACCAGCCTGATTTTTCGTTGTTATAGCTTTTGCCCTCTCGGTCAACGCAGGTTATACAACCACCGTATTTTTTATCAATAAGGTCGCTTTTCATCCAAAAGTCCATAACGCCTGACAGCTGGTTATGGTAAAAGTCTTTCATAGCGGAAAAATTCATATATAATCACCTTTCTTGTATTGACTGAATAGTTTGTTTATATTATAATGATACCAGATATAATAAAGAAAATCTATAATTATTTTGACAAAAAATATAATTCTATTGACGGTGATAAAAATGCTTGATGATAAGTTTAAAAAAAGATACCGTGATATTCCTCTTGCAATCCACGAAATTTCTCCGGCAAAAACATATAAAGAAAAATCGGTTTTGACACTTTTGCACATTCACGAGGAAATCGAGATAATACATATAACTGAGGGGCAAGCGATTGTTTATCTTGACGGAAACGAGCATATGGTTAAAGCGGGAGAAACTCTTTTTGTTTCGCCCTGGTGCGCTCACAGAGCGGAGATTTTGCCGGGCAAATTTGCCTATAGCTGCATTTGCTTTGACAGTAGTCTGCTCGGCGACCTTTTTGAGGCAAAGCTTATTGCAACGGGGGAAAAACATTTGCCGACAACCCTAACAAGCAAATCCGTTTCAAAGAGCGTAAATAATATTGTAAGTTTGTGTAAAAAGGGTGATAAGGGCTGGGCATATCAGGCTCAGGGAGAGATACTTAAAATTTTTGGTGAGATTGTTTCAAACGAGCTTCTCGGTGATATAAAACGTGTGGCGGACAGAGATTTTTGCCTTAAGGTTTATAGCTTTATTAAAGATAGGTTTAAAGATGAAATCACCTCCCGCGACTGTGCGGACAGTCTGCTTATGGACCAGAGCACTTTTTGCAGGAAATTCAAATTCTGCTTCGGTTCTACTTTCAGTCAATACCTTTGTGCATTCAGACTTGAAAGGGCAAAACAGCTTTTGGAAGAGGGAAAATACAGTGTCACCGAGGTCGGCGATATGACTGGGTTTGCCGGCACATCCTATTTTATTATGAAATTTAAACAAATCTATAACACCACCCCGTATAAGATAAGGAGAAAACAGTATGAAGGTAGTAATAGCACCAGATTCATTTAAAGGAAGCCTTACTGCAATTGAGGCGGCAGAAAGTATTAAAAAAGGCATTCTAAAGGCGGCGGACTGGGAAATGCTTTTAATTCCTCTGGCAGACGGTGGGGAGGGGACTTCCTCCGTAGTTGCCGCTTCTTTAGGTGCAAAATCAGTTAAAATAAAGGCCCTGGATGCTTTGGGCGGCGAAATTTCGGCTGAATATTTTATGGCTGACGAGGTTGCCGTTATGGAAATGTCGGCGGCATCAGGAATAATTCTAATACCGAGAGATAAGCTTAATCCGCTGAAGGCTTCCACATACGGGACAGG
>JBAYOS010000087.1:0-6932 GCA_041678125.1 Monoglobales bacterium | reverse complement strand
CTTAAAACGTGCCAGAACTTCAGGCGGAAGCAGTTTGTTGTGATGACTTTTTATCACCTCTGCATCTCCCTCGCCCGACTCGATTACATCGGGGTATATGGTGCCCTGTGCCAAATAATCATTGTCTGTGATACCAAATTTTTCCGCTTCGTCACAGAAAACATATCCGAACTCTGCACCGATAATGTGTCTCTTTTCCTGAGGGTCTTCAATATTTTCAAGTTTATCTAAAAATCTTTTTTCTGCATTTACTCTTACAAAATTAATGTCCCAATTCCTAAAGGTTTCTTCAATCTCATTTCCCTCGTTTTCACGCATTAAACCGTGGTCAACAAACACGCAGGTGAGTCTTTTCCCCACAACCTTTGATAAAAGCGCCGCCAAAACCGCCGAATCCACACCGCCCGATAATGCGAGAAGAATCCTGCTTTTTTCACCAATTTCATTTTTAAGTCTTTCAATGGTGGTTTTTGCAAAATCCTCCATATTCCAGTTACCGGTGGCATTACATACTTTGAAAAGGAAGTTTTTAATAATTTCCTTTCCGTACTCTGTATGATTTACCTCCGGATGAAACTGAAGGGCATAGATTTTCTTTTCGGCATTCGCAATCGCCGCATTCGGGCAAACTGCGCTGCGGCCTACATTAACAAAGCCATCGGGCGCTTTTTCCATATAATCTCCGTGGCTCATCCATGTTATGCTGTTTTCGGGGATTCCGCCGAATATTACGCAGTCGGGATTCAGATAGGTGAGGGTCTTTCCATACTCCCTCGCATTATCGTCGCCCGCCGGAACAACATTTCCGCCGAGGAGTTGCGAAATAAGCTGGCAACCGTAGCAGATGCCCAAAATGGGAATACCAAGCTCAAAAATTTCAGCATCAACCTTGGGTGAGTTTTCAAGATATACACTCTGCGGACCTCCGGTAAAAATAATACCGATAGGGTTTGCTTTTCTTATCTCATCAACAGGCATTGTGTAGGGCTTAACCTCGCAATATACGCCTGATTCTCTAACTCTTCTTGCAATAAGCTGATTATATTGACCGCCAAAATCCAAAACTATAACTTTTTCCCTGCTGTTCATTTTCCAATCCCCAATCTTATAATATTTAAAAAAAGAAAAAGCCACAGACGAGTATAATCGTCTGCGGCTTCCTTGTCGCTGTATTATTATAAGATATTATAGCACTTTTTTGGCGATTTGTCAATAATTTTGAAGAAAAAGATTGGAAATTATATCATTATAATAATTATCTTACGCCGAACAGGAGTTTGCCGTAGGAAGGATAGGGCCATTTCTCGGCAGAGGCTATTGCCTCCATTTCATCTGCGGAAATACGGATTTCCCTCATATCCTCTAAAATTGTTGTTTTATAGAATTCGGCAAGCTCTGCAAAATCATCAATAGATTTTGACTCAAGCAGGTCCGATTCAAGCTTTTTCACCTGTCTGTTCATCGCACCAAGCATAGCTGCGATACTCTTGATATTCTCCTTTTCGTAGGAACAGTCAACCTCAGGCAAAAGACGTGCTTTATCAAGAGCGGCGTTTGCAAGCTCTTTTGAAAATTCACTCATTGCCGGCATAATATCTTTTCTCGCCATATCAAGCATGGTGAGCGCCTCTATGTTGATAATCTTGCAATAGTGTTCAAGCTGAACCTCATGAAGGGCGGTGAGCTCGACCCTGCTGTATACACCATGGCCTTCAAAAAGTTTTATGTTCTTTTCATCAAGCATATGAGCAAGAGCATCGGGAGTTGTTTTTAAGTTTAAAAGACCTCTCTTTTCCGCTTCTTTCACCCAAGCGTCATCATATCCGTCGCCGTTGAAAATAATTCTTTTGTGCTTTTTGATAACGTCTTTGATAAGTTCATTTAATGCCCTTTCAAAGTCATCGGCAGACTCTAAAATATCCGCAAACTGCTTTAATGACTCTGATACAGATGTGTTTAAGACAGTGTTTGCACATGAAATGGATGCAGCAGAACCGAGCATTCTGAATTCAAACTTGTTACCGGTAAATGCAAAGGGACTTGTTCTGTTTCTGTCTGTTGTATCCCTTGAGAATTTCGGCAGTGTATGCACACCGATTCTAAGTATATCCTTTTCCTTTGAGTCGTATGGAATATCCTTTTCGATTGCCTCTAAAATCTCCGAAAGCTCTGTGCCCAAAAATATGGAAACAATTGCGGGAGGAGCTTCGTTTGCACCAAGTCTGTGGTCATTTCCGGCAGACGCAACGGAAATACGAAGTAAATCCTGATACTCGTCAACTGCTTTTATTACTGCGCAGAGGAAGAGTAAAAACTGTGCATTCTCACAAGGTGTATCCCCGGGTTCCAAGAGGTTTGCGCCCTTATCCGTAGAAATGGACCAGTTGTTATGCTTGCCGCTTCCGTTTACTCCTGCAAAAGGCTTTCCGTGGAGCAGGCAAACCATATTATGCTTTCTCGCAATTTTCTGCATAAGCTCCATTGTCAGCTGGTTATGGTCGGCAGCCAGGTTGGTTGTGGTGAAAATGGGCGCCATCTCGTGCTGTGCAGGTGCAACCTCGTTGTGCTCGGTCTTAGCAAGCACACCCACCTTCCATAATTCTTCGTTAAGCTCTGCCATAAATGCGGCAACCCTGGGTTTGATTGCGCCGAAATAATGGTCGTCAAGCTCCTGGCCCTTCGGTGCACGGCATCCGAAAAGCGTTCTGCCTGTGTAAATCAAGTCTTTTCTCTGGTCAAACAAATCCTTGTCAATTAAAAAGTATTCCTGCTCGGGGCCTACTGTTGTTTTAACTGATGTAACATCTTCGTTGCCGAACAGCTTAAGAACTCTTAAAGCCTGCTTGTTAATAGCTTCCATTGAGCGAAGAAGCGCTGTCTTCTGGTCGAGTGCTTCACCGCCGTAGGAACAGAATACCGTTGGAATACAAAGCACGCCGTCTTTAATAAATGCGTAGCTTGTAGCGTCCCATGCAGTATAGCCTCTTGCTTCAAATGTAGCGCGAAGTCCGCCCGACGGGAAAGAGGAGGCATCAGGCTCGCCCTGAATCAGTTCCTTGCCCGAAAATTCCATAATTACCTTGCCGCCGTCTTTAGGGGAAATAAAGCTGTCATGCTTTTCGGCGGTTACGCCTGTCATGGGCTGGAACCAGTGGGTAAAATGTGTTGCGCCCTTTTCAATCGCCCAGTCCTTCATTGCATTTGCAACAACCGTGGCAACACTTATATCAAGATGTTTTCCGTTCTTAATCGTTCTCTGCAGTGCCTTATATGTTTCCTTCGGGAGGCGACTCTCCATTGTAGCATCGTCGAATACCATTGATGAAAAAATTTCTGTTACTTTCATATTAATCTCTCCTTTGTGATTAAAAGTTAAAGCGACAAAGGCGATATAGGATTTATTCCCATACGACGCCCTTGTCGCTTCTAAATCTCATATAAAGCAAGAAGCCACAGACCATTTTTAGTCTGCGGCTTCCTTGTCGCTTTTATTGCTCTATATTATAGCACCTATGATTTTGGTTGTCAATACCCTGATGCAAAAAAAATTATTTTTTTTGACAGAAGTTTCTGTAAATCTATTGACAAACGACATCAAAAGATGTATTATAACTATATTATTATATATTTTTTTTCGTAAACAAGGATGTTTGCTGATCTGGGTGAATCACCCTTGCAGGAGCATCCTTTTCTGCTTATTTGTTTATATGAAAGGAGTCTTAAAATGGTTTATACGCAAAGTGAGGTATTTGAATACATTGAACAAGAGGACGTAAAATTTATCCGTTTGGCATTTTGTGATATACACGGAAAGCAAAAAAATATTTCCATCCTGCCGCAGGAATTAAAGCGTGCATTTGAACACGGAATTATTTTTGATGCCTCTGCCATTTGCGGCTTTGGTGACGAAGTGCATTCCGATTTGCTGCTTTTTCCAATCCCGTCAACGTTGCAGCTGCTTTCATGGAGACCGGCACAGGGGAAAGTTGTAAGAATGTTCTGCGATATAAAAAATCCCGACGGAACTCCATTTGAAAAGGACCCGAGATATATACTCAAAACTGCTGTTGAAAAGGCGAAGGAGCAGGGGATCTCTGTTTACTTCGGCTCAGAATTTGAATTTTATCTTTTCAAGACCGATGCAGAGGGCAACCCTACAAATGAGCCCTTTGACAGAGCAGGGTATATGGATGTTGCGCCCGAGGATAAGGGAGAAAACATCCGCCGTGAGATTTGTTTGTCGCTGATTGATATGGGAATATGTCCTGAAAGCTCACATCACGAGGAGGGCCCGGGACAGAATGAAATAGACTTCAAATACAGCGATGCAATGGCTTCCGCGGACAATGCCATGAACTTTATGACAGTTGTCAAAGCAGCCGCAATGCGAAACGGATTATATGCCGATTTCTCCCCCAAACCGCTGAAAAATGAAGCCGGAAACGGTATGCACATCAACATTTCGGTTAAAAACAAATTTGGTGAGGATGTTACCGAAAAGTTTATGGCGGGGGTTATGGCACACGTTAAAGAGATGACTTTATTTTTAAATTCGTGTGAAGCTTCATATAAAAGACTTGGTGAAAAGAAGGCTCCGAAATATATTACATGGTCGCCGGAAAACCGTTCTCAGCTGATTCGTATTCCTGCCGCCAAGGATGAATATAGGAGAATGGAGCTTCGTTCGCCCGACCCGATGGCTAACCCATATATAGCATACGCACTTCTGATTCATGCGGGACTTGACGGACTAAACAATAATCTTACCCTTCCCGAACCTGTCAACGTTAATCTTTATACTGCCGGCAAGCATATTACCGGCAAGCTTGACAAGCTGCCCGCATCCTTAGAAGAAGCTCTTGATATAGCCAAAGAAAGTGAATTTATAAAATCAATCCTTCCTGAAAATTATATCGAGCAATTCAAAGTGTAATTTTTAGGAGGTGACCGTTATGCCGGTAGAAAAAATCAAACATCGTGTACTGATTGTGTCCGGCACCGATAAAGTATACGATTACTTTGTTGAGATACTGCCTCAAAAAGAATATTATCCTATTTTAAGGGCAACGAGTGCAGGCGAAGCAAAACGTGTACTCGTATCTTCACCTGTCGATATTCTGATTATAAACACACCGCTTTCAGATGAATTCGGCACCGATCTCGCGCTTGACTTGTCGGACGGCAGAATGGGAATACTCATCGTTACAAAAAATGAACTGTATGACCAGATAGCATATAAGGTTGAGGACCAGGGAATTCTGACAATTACCAAGCCCAATTCAAGGCAAGCATTTTACAGCGCGGTCAAACTCCTTGCCACGACAAACATCAGAATAGCGAGATTTGAAAAGAAAATTCAGACACTTAACGAAAAAATGAATGACATTCGTACTGTCAACAGAGCAAAATGGCTGTTGATTGAAAATATGAATATGACGGAAAATGAGGCTCATTATTATATCGAAAAACAGGCAATGGATACAAGGCTTTCAAGGCGAGAGGTTGCGGAGCATATTATCCGCTCATACGATAAATAAATGAACAATGGCGTTCGACAGGATAAGGGGGGCGCACCCCCCCTAATCCACTTGTCGGACGCTTTTTAATTTTGAAAAATGCACATAATAATATATTAGGGAGGTAAAGCAATGCAGCAAACAAAATACATCTTTGTAACAGGCGGAGTTGTTTCCGGTCTGGGAAAAGGAATTACAGCCGCTTCACTGGGCAGACTACTTAAGATGAGAGGACTGAAGGTGGCGGCGCAAAAGCTTGACCCGTATATAAATGTTGACCCGGGAACGATGAGCCCTTATCAGCATGGAGAGGTTTTTGTCACTGAGGACGGTGCCGAAACCGATTTAGACCTCGGGCATTATGAAAGATTTATTGACGAAAACTTGAATAAATACTCAAATCTTACCTCCGGCAAAGTTTATTGGAACGTGCTCAACAAGGAGAGAAAAGGGGAATACCTCGGAGAGACCGTTCAGGTGATTCCGCATATCACAAATGAGATAAAATCCTTTATTTACAGCGTCGGCAGGAAAACAAATGCCGATATTGTTATTACGGAAATCGGCGGTACGACAGGCGATATTGAAAGTCAGCCCTTTTTAGAGGCGATTCGCCAGGTGGGGCTTGAAGTGGGTAGAGAAAACTCATTATATATTCATGTAACCCTGGTACCCTTCCTTTCAGGCTCAAACGAGCATAAAACAAAGCCTACCCAACATTCTGTCAAAGAGCTTCAGGGAATGGGAATTAACCCAAATATTATTGTGCTGCGTTGCGACGTTCCATTGGAGGAAAACATTTTTAAGAAAATTGCACTGTTTTGCAATGTTCACGAGGACTGCGTCATTCAGAATATGACTGTTCCCGTTTTATATGAGGCTCCCGTTATGCTTGAAAAAAGTGATTTTTCGGGGATTGTGTGCAGAGAGCTTGGTATAAATGCAAACGCCATTGATATGACAGAATGGAATTTGATGCTTGAGAAAATCAGCAACCGGGATAAAACCGTCAATATTGCTCTTGTGGGGAAATATGTTCAGCTTCACGACGCATATCTGTCGGTTGCGGAGGCTCTCCGCCATGCCGGATATTCTTTAGGCGCGCACATTAACATAAAATGGATAGATTCGGAGACTGTAACCGAGGAGAACATTTTGGAAATTCTGTCTGACTGTAACGGTGTGATTGTGCCTGGCGGATTTGGACACCGCGGTATTAACGGGAAAATCGTTACAGCAAACTACTGTCGGGCAAATAACATTCCATATCTCGGCATTTGTCTTGGTATGCAGCTAATGACAGAAGGAAGCGATGAAGGCAGAGAACCTGGTTTAGGATGGATAAAGGGAAGAGTAGAAGCCTTTCTTTTCCCTAAAAATTCAATGCTGCGTGTTCCACATATGGGGTGGAATGTT
>JBAYOS010000086.1:0-6937 GCA_041678125.1 Monoglobales bacterium | reverse complement strand
TCGTATTAATACAAATAATAAAAACGGTGTAATACTGGCGTATTTCACCGTTTTTTTGTGCAGTATTAACCGGAAAAGGCATTCCAAAACCGATTCATCCCTATGTAGCACCGCCGAAGCGAGGGCTTTTGTATTGGACTTTGAAACTTTAATCAGGTGTTTTTCATGATAACTTCTTCGATGATGTCGGTAACATCTTCGCAAGCGTCAAGACAAAGCTCAAGATGTTCAAAAATATCTGTCCAGATAAACAAATCCTTGTCCGAACCGGGATTAATAGAAAGATTTCTCACTCCGTCAACAAGCAGCTTGTCCCCGTCACTTTCAAAGTTATTGACTGCAACAATGCGGCTTTTGATGATTTCGGAGTTTTTAAAGTTTTTAAATTCAACCAAAACACCGTTAAGCTCTTTAGCGCATTTGATTATAACGTCGGAATATTCAAGAACCTCAGTTTTAATGGATTCCACATTGAACATATAAATGCGGAGCAGAACGTCTTCCATATTGTCAACAACAGTATCGAGCGCCTGAGCAAGCGAGATTATATCCTCTCTTTCGATGGGAGTTATGAACTCATGCGCCAGATATTTTGTCATTTCATGCTTTGCACAGTCAGCTTTATGCTCTATTTCATGCATAACATCAATTTTCTCCTGGAGAGTTGATGTGTCATGATTGTGAAGGGCTAAGTGAAGATGGTCTGCCGCTTCACAAATTAAGTCGGAAACTTCTTTGAAATAATTGAAATAATCAAATTTCTTCTTTGCCATAATGATCTCCATTCCGCCGCCCTGCGTCAGCAATTTTTTTGTATTATGTATCTCTTATAGGCAGGGTAAAAGTTATAAGAGGTCCAATTACTAATCGAAAGGGGAAACCCTTCGCAGTTTACAACACTGTTAAAAATAACTTAACCATCAAATATGCCAAAAGGCCGCATCCGGGGAAAGTTAAAACCCATGTCATAACCATTTCGCCAACGATTTTCCAGTTAACAGCCGAAGCGCGTTTTGAAAAACCGACGCCCATTATGGAAGATGTTTTTGTGTGAGTTGTACTTACCGGAATACCTGTAAGAGATGCGAGAAGCAGGCAGAATGCCGCCGCAGTATCTGCCGAAAAACCCTGATATGTTTTAAGCTTAACCATATCCATACCAACGGATTTTATAATTTTATATCCTCCCATTGAGGTTCCAAGCGCCATAACTACCGAGCAAATAATCATAAGCCAAACGGGTATATGGAATTCCGTAACTCCGCTCTGGCCTGCGCTGAGTGCGTTCCCGAGGAGGAAGACGCCCATGAATTTCTGACCGTCCTGAGCACCGTGCATAAACGCCATAAAAGCTCCGCCGAAGTTCTGCGCAACGCGGAACCCTTTCGTCGCCTTTACTCTGTCACTTCTTGCAAAAATCTTTTCAACAAGTTTGGTTGTTATAAAGCCGGCACCAAAACCGAGCAGGGTGGATAAAAACAGGCCGTATATAACCTTAACCCATTCACCGCCATTTATACCTTCAATGCTTCCGTGTATTGCAATCGCCGCACCTGAAAGACCTGCAATTAAAGCATGGCTTTCACTTGTGGGAATACCGAATTTCCAAGCCGCAGTCGCCCAGACAACAATAGCGAACAATGCTGCACAAAGTGCTATTGTAGCAGATGAGGTGTCTTCACCGAAGTTTACCATATTACTGATTGTTGCAGCAACTTTATCAGATATAATGGTCATAACAAAAACACCCAGAAAATTAAAAATCGCCGCCATAATTATAGCTGACCTCGGTTTGATGGAACGGGTTGATACACAGGTGGCGATGGCGTTCGGCGCATCAGTCCAACCGTTTACCAAAATAACACCAAGAGTCAAAAGAGCTGTAATAATAGCAAGCGGATTGCCCGATAACTGCTGCATGTATTGTGTTAAACTCATTAACTGTTCTCCTTTATGATTATTTAACTTTGCTTTTACATTATAGCACAGATTTTGCCATTTTGCAATAGGTTGCGGCATTTTTCTTTTATTGACTTTCAGTAAGATATGTGCTATAATTAAGGACAAATTTCAAGGGGAGGCAAAAACATGAAAATTGAAACAAAGTGTCTTCACGAGGGGTATAAACCCGAGCAGGGAGAACCGAGACAGTTGCCGATATATCAAAGTACAACATTCAAGTATGATACAAGTGATTACATGGGTAAGCTCTTTGACCTTGAGGCAACAGGCTATTTTTACACAAGACTTCAAAATCCCACAAATGATTCCGTAGCGGCGAAAATATGCGCCATGGAGGGGGGAGTTGCGGCTATGCTGACATCTTCCGGTCAGGCGGCGAATTTTTTTGCAATTTTTAATATTTGTGAAGCGGGAGACCATTTTATAGCCTCCTCATCAATATATGGAGGAACATATAATCTGTTCGGCGTTACCATGAAAAAAATGGGCATTGAATGCACATTTGTAGATCAGGAGTTTCCCGAGGAAGAACTGGCAAAATATTTCAGACCCAACACAAAGGCTCTTTTCGGCGAAACAATAACAAATCCGACCGTGTCGGTGCTTGATTTTGAGAAATTTGCAAGACTTGCTCATTCTCATGGAGTACCTTTTATTGTTGACAATACATTTGCAACTCCCATAAACTGCCGACCTTTTGAGTGGGGAGCCGATATTGTAACCCATTCAACCACAAAATATATGGACGGTCAGGGAGTAGGCGTCGGCGGAGCTATTGTTGACAGCGGCAATTTTGACTGGATGGCTCACGCTGAAAAGTTCCCCGGACTTACAACTCCCGATGATTCCTACCACGGAATAACCTACGCCGAAAGATTCGGCAAAGGCGCATATATTACGAAAGCGACTGCTCAGCTTATGAGAGACCTCGGCTCCATTCAGGCTCCGCAGAACGCATTTTATCTGAATCTCGGTCTTGAAACTCTCCATGTGAGAATGGAAAGACATTGCAGCAATGCACTTGCGGTTGCAAAATTTTTAAAATCACACGAAAAAGTTGCATGGGTGAATTATCCCGACCTTGAAGGAGATAAATATCACGGCCTTGCAAAAAAATATTTGCCAAAGGGAAGCTGCGGAGTTCTCGCCTTCGGACTAAAAGGCGGCAGAGAAGAAGCGGTAAAATTTATGGATAGCCTTAAACTCGCATCAATCGCAACCCATGTTGCTGATGCAAAAACCTGTCTGCTCCACCCCGCAAGCCACACTCACCGCCAGCTGACAGACGAGCAGCTTGCCGCGGCGGGCATTGCTCCCGACCTTATCAGGCTTTCTGTCGGAATTGAAAATGCCGATGACCTTATTGAAGATTTGAAACAGGCACTGTCTTAAATACTAAAAATCCACCTGCAATTAAGCGGGTGGATTTTTATTCACTTTCTGTCGGGGGAATAACTCATTTCTTTCTCGTCTCTGAAAAGAAGAGAAATTGACCACACGCCCGCCAAGGCGATGAGAGTATAGATAATTCTGCTGATGACTGCAAGCTGGCCGCCGAACATCCAAGCTACCGCGTCAACACCAAAAATACCGACAGAACCCCAGTTGAGCGCACCTATGATTACAAGAATCAGTGCAATGGTATCAATCATATTGTACCTCCGCGTATAAAATTTAATGCAGGACACTATTCGTCCTGCATTAAATTATTTGCAATTTTTCAAAAAATATACCCCGCATTGCCGTCTTAATGGTGTACTCAAACCTGCCTAAGCAGGTGGGTTATTTCCCATCTGCATTATAAGTCCCCTGGCGTGCCATAGGCACGGGGGCATTTACGCCGCAGACGGAGAGAAAATTCCCGTATAAAATGTGTTGGTTTAAGTAAATCCATTTATAACGAACATAGCAGGGCAACCTCTACTTTAAGTATACGCTCTTCTTCATAAAAAAACAACACAAAATTTTTGGAAATTAATCTTCGAAATCAAAAAAGTCCTTGTTGTTTTCTTTAAAAATCGCATATACCTCATCGAGAATTTTTTCATCGGTAACGGTTAAAAGAGCATCTTCCTCTTCTGTTTCGCCCTCTTCAAGCAGCATAATAACAACGTTTCCGTCATCATTGTCATCTGCAGGAAGCATGATAAGATAGGAGTTTCCTTCATATTCTACATTATCAAGCAGGTCAAATTCAACCTCGTTGCCATCCTCGTCTGTTAAAATTATACCGGTTTCTTCTTCCTCGGCAAATAAATCCTTGTTTTCTTCACTCATTATTATATCTCCCTTCATTTAATTTCTATCTAAATATGACTGCAGTATGATAACTGCGGAAACGGTATCGACAACATCCCGCCTTTTTTTGCTGCCCGACATATTTACATCATTTAAAATTTTGTGAGCGCTGACGGTGGAAAGCCGCTCGTCAACAAGCTCGTGCGGAACACCTGTGCGCTGAGTAAGCTTTTCCGAAAATTCCCTGATAAGCTCAGCCGATTCGCCCTCGCTGCCGTCCATATTTTTCGGCAGTCCGAATATTATTTTATCCGGCTTTTCGTTTTCTATTATTTCGCACATTTTATCAAGCTGAATACGAAAATTCTTTTCGTGAATTGTTCCCAGCGGTGTTGCCAGAAATCCCAGCGCGTCGCTTTTCGCAACGCCTATTCTTGCCTTGCCGTAGTCAACGCCGATATATTTCATAACTGTTACCTCATAAGTTCGTATGCCATCAGAGCGGTTGATTTCGCATTTTCTTTGAGTTTTTCTGCCATTTCCAGAATTTTTACGTTCAGTTCATCCCTGTTTTCAACACAGCTGTCAATAATCTTTTCATAGGCTCTGCCATGGAAATCCTCGGGATTTATCGAGGGCTGATTTACACAGCTTTGAAAGCCTACCACCTTTGGATCATACGCAATTCCGATTGCGGGAACGCCCGAAAGCGAAGCATAAATAAGCATATGAAGCCGGACCGCAACAGTAAGACTGCTTTTTTCAACAATACTTAAGGTCGTGGCAATATCCGTTCTGCCCGATATGAAAAGGGCGCGGTTTTTCATTTTTGAAATAATACTTCTGCTCACCGATGCGTCAAAAGGATAATGCAGGGGCAGAAATACGGGAGTAAGTCCATGTTTTTCTGCAATATAATCTGCCATTTCCGCAAAGGTTTGGTCAAAATCGCCCGAAAAACCCTGCCATTTTCTGACCGAGAAAAGGGCAATTTTTTCATTCTCGCCAAGGCCTGCCTCTTTAAGCAGACGGTCGGCATTTTCAGGATCTCTTACTTCAGCCGCAAAAACAGGGTCGGCAGTAACCTCGGTCTGAGGCCTGTTTACTCCCAGTGACTTAAGCTCTGCAAGAGAATTTGCATCACGAAGTGTGATAAGATTCACCTTGTTTAAAATTTTCCTTGTGAGCTTTCGGTTTCTTTTCTTTGTAACGGGTCCTATACCGTTAGCATAAAGCATAACGGGAGTTTTCATGCGGATTGCACGGTTTACCATCCACAAATAATAGAGCAGGGATTGCGTGCTTGTGGCGTCCTGAATAAGACTTCCCCCGCCTAAAATGAAAAGCTCGGAATTTTTTATAACCTTATGAGTTTTTAAAATGTTATAGCGTGAAACGGAATCGGTACCGTAAATCTTTGAGGTTTCCTTCGGCTTAAAGGACAAAACATTTATTTTTATTTCGGGATTGATTTCACGCAGTGAGCTTACCATTGCAAAAAGAAGGGCATCATCACCGCTGTTTTTATAACCGTAATAGCCTAAAATACTGCAATCATAATGATTGGAACGTGCAACCATCTTATAAAGGGCGAGGTTGTCATTTAACATATTTTCAAGCGAATATTTCTCTTTTATTATGCTTCTGCCATAGGCTCCGAGAGTGAGTCTTTCCTCATTTGACATATCTAACAGGGCAATCAAATCCTGCTTGAATTTATCATCCTGAATCCCCATTCTGCGGCGGCAGGTAAAGTTTGTTTCAACGGCAATATCAACGGTGCTGTGGTCAAGTATGCCGATATAACCCTCCTCGCCTGCGACAATGACAGGCTTGCCCATGGACATACATTCAAGAATTGCTCTTCCGACTCCGATGCCTATGTCGGCCGCAGCAAGATAGCGCGGTACATCAGTCAGCGCACCCGTTAAAACAACTGCATTTCTCGAAAGTCGAATGTTGATTTCTTTTGCGCGGGCGAAAAGCTTATCATAGCTGTTGCCGTTTCCTATAATCATAAGCTCAAGACCCGGATGAAGCTTTTCGACTTCTTCGAAGAATTCAAGAAGTTTAAAAAGCGGTTTACACACGTCGTCGTTCAGGCGGCTCATATAAACAAGGCGTTTTGCCGATTTGTCAAAACCAAGCTCGGGCAGGACGCTTTCGTATGCACTGTCGGGTGAAAATCTATCGGTGTCCACACCGTTTACGCTTACTATAATATTTTTTTCCTTCACCCTGTAATTATCCATCAGATATCGTTTAATATCTTCGCTGACGGCAAGAGTTTTGCTTCCCCAATGGGTAAACAGTTTAAGCGGAAAGGCGGTGGAATATGTGCCGTGAGCCGAGGTTACAAAGCTGAATTTAATCGTCTTTCGAACAAGATGACATAAAAATGCAGGGATTCTTGCATGGGCGTGCACAATGTCCGGCCTTTCTCTGCCGATAACCTCTTTCAGTATTTTATATGAGATGTACATTGATTTAATGTTTCGGCTGTCAAGCGTAGCCTCAATAACGTCTATGCCTGCTGCCAGGGCAACCTCCGAATATGCGCCCGGAGTGGCGACGATTATTATTTTATGTCCGACGGCGGCAAGCTGTTTCGAAAGCTCAACAACGTGTGTTTCCGCTCCGCCGATGTCAAGACTCATAAGAGTCATCATTATTTTCATATATCAGTTCTCCCTTAATGGCCGCGCAAATGCTACGCGCAGCAAGGTATAGTATAAAC
>JBAYOS010000085.1:0-7139 GCA_041678125.1 Monoglobales bacterium | reverse complement strand
TTTTTCGTATTAATACAAATAATAAAAACGGTGTAATACTGGCGTATTTCACCGTTTTTTTGTGCAGTATTAACCGGAAAAGGCATTCCAAAACCGATTCATCCCTATGTAGCACCGCCGAACTGCGGAGGCTGTTTTTTTACAGTTCAAATAATATTTTTGGATAATTTGTCAGATTCTCTGCACCGTCTTTTGTTACCCTCACCACATCTTCAATTCGCAGACCGCATTTTTTATCGTGGTTTCCGAGGAATATGTCCGCGCAGAATGTCATATTTTCCTCAAAATCGTAATCTGACGAGATTTCAACCCAGGGAGCTTCTCCCTCCATAAGTCCGTTTCCGTGGAACGGGCCGTACAGATAGTAGTCACTGTAGCCCAGTTCGTCCACCGTTTTTTTATGAAGCAGAGCTACATCCTTTGCAGGAACTCCAGCCTTTAATGCTCCGATAACAGTTTCCTGAATTTTATATCCTGCCATGATTAAATTCTTTTGCTCCTCTGTCACCTTTCCGAACACCACAGGTCTGCCAATAGACGAAGCATATCCTTCATACCTTGCACCAATCTGCAAAAATGTAAGGTCACCCTTTTTAATTTCTTTATGTCTTGCTCTTGATATTGCCTGGTCTGACCCGTCCCCGGTTAAAACCCACATGGGATAACTTTCGCGTTCCGCTCCGAGCTCGTGCATCTTGCCGAGCGCGAGGCCGACAACCTGACTTTCAGTCATTCCGACCTTGATGTTTTCAAGAACATAGTCCATGGTTTTTCTTGTTATTTCCGCTGCTTTTCTCATGCAGGCAAGTTCGTTTTCCGTTTTAATCATTCTTATGCTGTTGACAAGTCCGTCTGCCTTTTCGGGAAGAATTCCATAAGGTTTAAGGCTTTCTGCAAGAGCGGTATAAACTCCGATTGTCATAAGCGGATAGCCTGCTACGCCAAACTTTTTTATATTCTTAATTCCCGATTCTTCAAACACACTTTCGAAGGTGTCAAGCGCTTTGCCCGGATATTCCGGTTCGGAGGATTCTCTGAACGCTTTAAGAAGTCTTATCCCGGGAATTCTTGAACGGTCTTTCGCGTATGTATAGCTTTCGGGGCCGATTAAAAGATATGGCTCTCCCTCTGAAGGAACAAGCACTCCCGCTGTTTCAAACGAGGGCCAGTAATCGCTTAAGTAGCGTACATACTGAGGCTCTGCCTCATTTCCGTATGCAAGGATAAAATCGTATTCTTCCTTTTTCATTAATGCCTGAATTTTTAAAACTCTTTCTTTAAACTCACTGTTTGGTATCATTTGCTTTCCCTCCCACATAGAAAATCTGCCGGATTTTCCTTTATCATAATATTTATATCTGCATCCGAAATGCCGAACTCCCTCATCATAGGAACAATATTTACAAGAACATGGTCATAGCCCCAGCCACCGTATTTTCTCAGCAGAGTTTTAAGACAAACGTCGCAGCTGAGCAAAATCTGCCTTACATAGCCTGCGTCAATCAGTTTTTTTACAAACTCGACTCTCTGAACATCCGTCACAAAACAGCCGTATCCGTCCCGTCTTGCTTCAAGGTCTACAAAATATTCCTTTCCGAAGTTATCAAATTCCACATAAACGCCCGCTTTTAAAAGCCTGAGAACATAGTCCTCCCTGTTTTCCACGTCTATGTGCGAAATGGCAATTCTGCTCTGGTCTACTCCGCTTTCCAGAAGAATCTCCATTGCCTCAATCCCGTTTGTTGTCCAGGGATTTATATGGACGAGGATTCCTGCGCCTGTCTTTTTATGCGCGATTGCGGACGCTCTCAAAACGCGCCTTTCCTTTTCGTCGAAAACCTCACTTATCCCGATTTCTCCGATAACACCCGCTTTAACGCCGTGAATCCCGACGGTAAGCTCGGCTATCATTTCATCCGCAATTTCTTCCTCGGTCATACTCCCGAGCTTTTCAGGATGAGTGGAGCCTACATAATAGCCCGTTCCCATTATAACATTAATTCCCGTATCTTTTGATATTTTCTTAAGAGCCTTAGTGTCCCTGCCGATTCCCGGCATTGTGGCATCCATAATGGTGGCTCCGCCCGCTTTTTTAAACCGCAGGATTTCGCTTTTCTGTGTTTTATAGTCGTCCATTTTCAGATTATCCTTCAGGGCATATGGGTCCCTATTCAACTGTCCCAAATGTTTCATTTTAACCTTTTCCACAGATGGGTTTTTAATGTCGCGTAGCTTTCTTTCATCGAAAAAAGCACTCAGATTTATAAAGATATGTTCATGCGGAGTCACAATACCGAGTTCATCGCGGCTGATAGCGCCAAGCACGCTGTTAATACTCATAAACATCATCCTCCCGATATTATTCTGATTTTATCATAACACAGTTTTTAATAAAAAAATATCAGATTGAGTAAAAAGTATGAAACTTTGGGTATATAAAAACTCCCCTTAAATCCTTCGGGGAGTTTTTATAACTTATTTTTTTAAGAACACTTCTATTACCGATATTGTCTGGTCTGGTTTAATTCCGGGAATGATAAAGTTTACGCTGCCGTCGCTGTTCTCGCGGAATTTAAGCGCAGAGCCGTCATGCAGGAATTGAACATGCGCAATCTTTCCCGCCATGCCTTTCATTTTAAGTTCACAGAAAGGATATTCAATCAAATGAATATACAGACGTTTTTCATCTGCCGACTGCGAGAGCTGAGTTCCCGCAGGAGCGATAAACTCAGGCTCTGCCTTTGTGCAGCCGTAAATTGAACGGTTGTTATATTTCATCCATTCTGCAAAAACATCAAGTGCCTTGTCCGCTCTTTTATCAAAATAACCTCTCGGAGTAGGGCCTACATTCATAATGAGGTTTCCGCCGCCCGTAACCGAGTTTAGCAGCATTCTGATAAGCATTTCAGGCGTTTTCCAGCTCATTTCGTCACGGTTGTATCCCCATGACCCCGAGAAGGTCTGGCACGCTTCCCAAGCGGCATTTTCATCTGTTCCGGGATATTTGGGCCACTCGGTTGTAATGGTCTGCTCGGGTGTTATAATATCCTGCGGAATTCCTGCTCTGTCATTTATAATAATTTCGGGATTGATGCCTCTTATCATCTTAATAAGATTTTCGGAATCCCATGTTTCTTTTGTTGTCCAATCCATCCAATCTTTTAAATCCTTAATAAAATGCAGGTTGTACTCGTTTCTGACGCTGTCTAAATCTGGATATGTAAAGTCAAACCAAATAATATCGATTTTGCCGTAGTTTGTCAGAAGCTCACGCACCTGACTAAACAGGTATTCGCGGTATTTTGTCATATCGCGCTTTTTGTTCATTTGCTCAGCATCGGGATGAGCCCTGAGAGGGTGGAACATATCTATCTGGTATTCGGGATGATGCCAGTCTATAAGCGAGTAGTAAATGCCAACCTTTAGTCCTTCTTTTCTGAAGGCTTCAACATATTCTTTAATAAAGTCCTTTTTGGCAGGAGTATTTGTTGATTTGTAATCTGTGTAGGCAGAATCAAATATACAAAAGCCTTCATGGTGCTTTGCGGTCATGACCGCATATTTCATACCTGCCCCTTTGGCTTTTTTTTGCCCACTCTGCCGCATCAAACATATCGGGGTTGAAATAATTCATATTCTCGTCATATACATCATCGGGAATCTGCTCGTAACTTTTTACCCATTCGTGGCGGGAAAGCATGGAATAAAGACCGAAGTGGATGAACATTCCGAACCTGTCCTCCAAAAACCAACCCATATCAGCATCTGTTTTTTTAATTTTATAACTTGACATTTTATTTTTCCTTTCAAACTATGTATTTAATTGATATATTAGCATAAACCGACAATTCTCTCAATGAATATTTTAATAAATAAATATGGATATTTTGTCATTGTTGCACGGGCATGGCAAAAAAAGAAAAGTCAGAGCAAAACTTGCTTTGCTCTGACTTGGCACCCCCGACCGGAGTCGAACCGATGACTAACCCTTAGGAGGGGTTTGTAATATCCACTTTACTACGGGGGCGTACTCATATATTTTACACGCTGGAGAGCCGTTTGTCAAGGTATGGGGAATTTTTAAGTTGAAAAATTTTTTATTATATGATAAACTGTAAACATCTGAAGAAAGGCTGATTAAGATTATGAAAAATACATTTGATATACTTATAATCGGCGGCGGAGCAAGCGGAATAATTGCGGCGCTTTCGGCAAAAGAGTCCGCTCCAAACGCCGATATTGCCATTGCGGAAAAACTCAGCCGCGTTGGCAAGAAAATCCTTGCCACAGGCAACGGACGGTGCAATATTTCAAATTACAACATCGGAGTTTCTAAATATCACGGTGAAAATACAAAGTTCGTAATGAGCGCTTTTTCAATACTCAGCCTTGAAAAAACACTTTGTTTTTTCAGTCGGCTCGGCATAATTACGCGTGAGGAGTCGGAGGGAAAGATTTTTCCCTGCAGCGGTCAGGCCTCGGCTGTTTTAGACCTTTTACGACTTAAGCTTGCATCTTGCAATATCCCTGAAATTACCGATTTTGAGGCTGTCGGGATTAAAAATAAAAACGTAGAATATTCGGTATTATCAAAATCGGGTGACGTTATTACTGCAAAATGCGTTATAATCTGCGCAGGCGGTATGGCGGGCCCACAGTTTGGCACGGACGGGAGCGCCTACAAGCTTTTTGAAAAAACGGGGCATACAAAAACTGCTGTTTACCCTGCACTTACAAGGCTTAAAAGCACCTCTCCCTATGCAAAATCACTTCAGGGAATAAAATTTGACGGCAAGGCCACCTTGTCGGCAGACGGAAAAACGGTTAGAAGCGAGCAGGGGGAAATTCTCTTTACCGATTACGGACTTTCAGGTCCGCCCATTCTGCAGCTTTCGGGCGAGGCTATAGCCGCTTTAAATCATAATAAAAAACCGATAATTTCACTTGATTTGATGCCCGACAAAAGTGTGGAGGAAATAACAAATACCATAAAAGCTCTTGCGAAAATAAACTCCGATATGCCTCTTGAATTTTTCTTCTCGGGTCTTATGAATAAACAGATCGGAAAGGCTTTGGTCAAGGCGGCAGAGCTTGGGAAACTGACTGACCGCGCAGGCGCCCTGTCTGACAGGAAAATATCACAGGTTGTTGCCTTGATAAAATCGTGGGGTTTTGAAATTTCGGGGCATACGGGCTGGCGTGACGCTCAAGTAACCGCAGGCGGAATAAAAACTTCGGAGTTTTTCCCTTCCTCCATGGAGTCAAGGATATGTAAAAACTTGTTTGCAGCCGGGGAAATTCTTGATATTTACGGTGATTGCGGTGGTTATAATCTCCAATGGGCATGGAGCAGCGGATATGTTGCAGGCAAGAGCGCGGCAGAAAGGCTGAAAAATGAATAAGACCATTGAAATAACAGGAATTAAGCTGCCTCCAGACCACTCGTCCGCCGACCTGTCGGCAATGGTGGAAAAGCAGTGCGGCATAAAGCCTGCCGGTTATATTATTACAAAAAAATCTGTTGACGCACGGAAAAAGCATGATGTCAGGCTGGTTTATTCGGTTGTGGCATATTGGGGGGATAAACCAAAGGCTGACATGCTGAATGTCCCCAAAGCCCATTCAAACAACAGACCGATAGTTGTGGGAAGCGGCCCTGCAGGGCTTTTTTCGGCATATATTCTTGCAAAGGCGGGACTTTCACCGTTAGTTTTGGAGAGGGGCAAAAATGTTCACGAGCGGAAAAAAGACGTTGCCGAATTTTTCAAAACAGGCAATCTTAATCCCCCACTCAAACATTCAGTTCGGTGAGGGCGGAGCAGGCACTTTTTCCGACGGCAAGCTGACTACGGGTATTTCAAACCCGCTTTGCCGCGAGGTTACAGAGATTTTTTGCGAGTGCGGTGCGCCTGAAGAAATAAAGTATCTTTCAAAACCCCATATCGGCACCGATAAGCTGATTTCGGTCATTGAAAACCTCCGAAAGAAAATTATAGAAATGGGCGGCGAAATAATTTTCGACGCTACGGTAACAGACGTTACAATAAAAAACGGCAGACTTTGTGAGATTGTCACTCAAAACAAGCGATATCAGACGGAAACGGCAATTTTTGCAATAGGCCACAGTGCACGCGATACCTTTAAAATGCTTTACGAAAAGGGCGTGCATATGGAGCAGAAAATTTTCTCTGTCGGTGCAAGAATCGAGCATCCTCAGAATATGATTAACTATGCACAATATGGTGATTTTGCACCTCTTTTGCCCGCGGCTGACTATAAACTTGCCGTAAAAGGCAGGTCAGGCAGGGGCGGATATACCTTTTGTATGTGCCCGGGAGGATATGTTGTGGCGGCGGCTTCCGAGGGGGGCGGAGTGGTAACTAACGGCATGAGCAACTTTGCCCGTGACGGCAAAAACGCAAACAGCGCTCTGCTTATAAATGTCGGTCCATCCGATTTCGAAAGCGACCATCCTCTGGCGGGAATTGACTTTCAGCGCAGACTTGAGCGCGCGGCATTTAATGCAGGCGGCGGCGGTTTTCTTGCTCCCGCTCAGCTTGTGGGCGACTTTTTGAAAAATGAAAAATCAACGGTAATAGGCGAGGTTGAGCCTACTTATATGCCGGGAACAGTTCTTACAAATTTAAAAGATTTTCTGCCCGATTTTGTTTCGGACTCACTCTCTGAAGCAATAGTTCAAATGGGGCATAAAATAAAAGGATTTGACAGACCTGACGCCATTTTAACTGGAGTGGAATCCAGAAGCTCCTCCCCCGTTCGAATTGTTCGTGACGAGAATTTTATGAGCTCCGTTTCCGGTCTTTTCCCTGCGGGAGAGGGGGCAGGATATGCCGGTGGGATTACTTCTGCGGCTGTCGACGGAATAAAAACATCACTTGTTCTTATAGGAAAAATCAACAAAAAATAGTTGTTTTTTTGGTTAATTGTCCCATTAAAATATCCCCTGGTTATATTGACACAAAATTTCTAAAGTGATATACTATTATTAACTATTAAAAAGGAGGATTCTTTTTTATGAAAAGAAACGTAAAAAAAGTTTTTGCGGCTGTTCTCGCGCTTGCACTCATTCTTTCTGTTGCAGGCTGCGGCAAGAATAAAGCCGGACTTAACGCAGACGG
>JBAYOS010000084.1:0-7397 GCA_041678125.1 Monoglobales bacterium | reverse complement strand
GTTTCACCGACCATTTTCTGTGCCTCGGCATAGGACGAAAAATCGGCTAATGTGAGATATTCGTCAGCCCTGCCGTAACCGCCTGCAATCAGTGACCTTGCAATATCATCAAATCTTGTCCCAAGCTCGCCCGAGGTCAGCATACTTACTACCTCGCAAAGGATAGGGTTTTTGCTTAAAAATTGTGACGGGTTATATCCGTTTTGCCTGTAGATTTCCGTTTCTTCCGCCTTAAGTCCGAACAGGAAAATATTGTCCTCCCCAACCTGCTGGGATATTTCAACGTTTGCACCGTCAAGCGTACCGAGAGTTACCGCTCCGTTTATCATGAGCTTCATGTTCCCCGTTCCCGATGCCTCCTTGCCCGCGATTGAAATCTGTTCGGATATTTCTGCCGCAGGGATAATAAGCTCGGCAAGTGTAACCTTGTAATCTTCAAGGAAAACAACTTTAATTATATCCCTTGCCCTCGGATCGTTATTTATCAGTCTGGAAATGGATACCACAAGACGAATTACCTGCTTTGCCATAAAATATCCGGGAGACGCTTTTGCCGCAAAAACGAATGTTCTCGGCACAATATCGGTCGCACCCCTTCTAATTTCCTTGTATAAATAAAGAATGTGCAGTGCGTTTAAAAGCTGCCTTTTATATTCATGAAGCCTTTTAATCTGAACATCAAAAATTGAGGATTCATCAACGATTACTCCGTTTGATTTTTGTATATAATCCGCAAGTCTTTTTTTGTTATTTTGCTTGATTTTTCTTAAATTCTCAAGCACGGTTTTATCACCGCTGTATTTTAGAAGGTCGCTTAATTTCTCCGCATTTTGTTTGAATCCATCGCCAATCAGATCGGAAAGATATTCTGTCAGCTCAGGGTTTGCCTGACATAACCATCTTCTGTATGCAATACCGTTTGTAACATTTGTGAACTTCCCTTTGTCAATATTATAATAATCCTTGAAGATGCTGGAAACCAAAATCTCGCTATGAAGCTTTGATACACCGTTTATTTTATGACATGCCGCGAGACACAGGTTTGCCATTTTTATTTCGCCGCGTGATATGACCGACATATACTCAATTTTCGCAATATCACCCGGGTAAATGGAATGAAGCTCCTGGGTAAGCCTTCTGTTGATTTCAACTATAATCTGATAGATTCTCGGCAAAATTCCCGCAAACATATTTTCGCTCCACCGCTCAAGCGCCTCGGACATAACCGTATGGTTGGTATAGCTTAAGGTTTTGCAGGTTATATCCCACGACTTCTCCCAGCCAAGTCCGTAATCGTCCATCAAAATTCGCATAAGCTCGGGCACACACATTGACGGATGAGTGTCATTTATGTGAATTGCCGCCTTTTCGTGCAAGGTCTCCACACTGCCGTATTTATTTACATGGTCGTTTACTATTGTCTGCATTGACGCAGAAACAAAAAAATACTGCTGTTTTATTCTCAGAATTTTTCCGTCTGTATGGTCATCTGCCGGGTATAAAACCTTTGAAATAACCTCCGCTTTGGTACTTTTTTCAAGAGCTTTAAGATAGTCGCCTCTGGAAAAAAGATTCATATCTATACTGTCGGGCGAAACGGCGCTCCACAATACAATTTTATTTACCGCATCCGAGTCATACCCCGATATGAAAAGGTCGTGAGGAACGGCCATAACAGAGTCGTAGTCGGTAAGCTCGCCCCTGAATTTATTATCCTCCCAATGCTCCTGAACTCTGCCGCCAAGCTTTACTTCAACTACATCATCAGGTCTGGAATTGAGCCAGACACCACCCTTTGCAAGCCAGTTATCGGGAAATTCAACCTGCCACGCGTCAATAATTTTCTGCCTAAATATCCCGAACTCGTACCTGATGGAAAATCCCGTAGCCGGAATATCAAGCGTTGTCATGGAATCCATATAGCAGGAGGCAAGTCTGCCAAGGCCGCCGTTACCGAGCCCTGCATCGGGCTCTAAAGCGTAAATCTCGTTTATATCGCCGCCTGCTTCGGAAATAATTCTCTCCGCCTCCTCCTTCAGTCCGAGGTTAAAGAGGTTATTTTTAAGCGACCTGCCCACAAGAAATTCCATTGACATATAATACACTTTTTTCTTATCGGATTTTTTATAAAAATCCCTGTGTTTTTCAGCTAAAATATCCCTTACCGTAACACACATCGTTTTATATAATTGCTGTTTTGTCATCTCTGAAAGAGTGCAGCCAAAAATTTTTCCGGCTGCCTCCTCAAGTCTTGTATTAAAATCTTTTTGTTTCAAAAATTATCACCTCATTTTAGTATATCCATGTAAAGCTCCTGATACTTTGACGCCTGACTATCCCAACCTATATCCGCTGTCATAATACGGTGCCTTATATATTCAAGTTTATCCTTATGTCTGTAAAAATCAGCGGCACGCCTGACCGCATCAACCATATCATATCCGTTGTAGGTTTTAAATGTAAACCCGCTGCCCTCAAGCATAGATATATCAACAGGCGAAACTGTATCGTAAAGACCGCCTGTTTCCCTAACAATCGGAATGGTTCCGTATCTCATTGCGATAAGCTGAGACAGACCACAGGGTTCACTTTTTGACGGCATCAGTAAAAAATCCGCTCCCGCATAAATCTGGGAAGCCCTTGCGCTGTCAAACATTATATTTGATGACACTTTCCCCGGATAACTGCCCTCTAAGAATATAAAAAGGTCTTCAAACCTTTTATCTCCCGTACCTAATACCACAAGCTGAATATCAAGCTTTAAAAGCTCACTCCACACATCTTCGAAAAGCTCCATACCCTTGTGAGCCACAAGTCTTGACACCATTGCGACTATCGGAACATTTTCCCTGTCCTCAAGCCCCAAAAGCTCTCTTAGAGCTTTTTTGTTCTTTTCTTTGTCGTAAATCAGCTCGACACTGTAAGGAGCGGCAATATATCTATCTGTTTCGGGATTATATAAATCGGTATCAATACCGTTTACAATCCCCGAAAGCTTATACGCATTTTCATTTATAACACTTTCAAGACCACACGCATAATAGGAATTTTTGATTTCATGAGCGTAAGTTTCCGATACGGTAGTAACCCTGTCGGATAAATTGATAGCCGCCTTTACTGCATTTATAAGACCGTCATGCAAAACAAGCGGCCGATACTCCTCACCTACACCCAATACATCGTCAAGAAAATCGGGGTCTGCCTTTCCCTGATATTCAATATTGTGTATGGTAAATACGGTTTTAATTCCCTGATACTTGGGAATTCCGTTATAATGAGTCTTCAAAAAAAGCGGAATAAATCCTGTCTGCCAATCATTTAAGTGAATAATTTCCGGGGCAAAATCTATGAAAGAAAGTGCTTCAAGTATCGCCTTGTCAAAATAGGCAAACCTTTCCCCATCGTCATTATATCCGTAACAATCGCGGCCGAAATAATATTCGTTGTCAATAAAATAATATTCCACATTATTTTTTACTTCTTTATACAGTCCCGCATATATGTTTCTCCACGATAGAGGAACATTATATCTGCACACAAACGCAGGGTTAAATCTGTTTTTTACAGACGCATAATAGGGAAGAAACACCAATACCCTATTGTTTTCGTTTTTTGCAAGTGCAGCAGGCAATGCTCCCATTACATCTCCAAGTCCACCCGATTTTACAAAAGGCGCCGCTTCACTTGCCGCAAAAAGTATTTTCAAAATCTCTTCTCCTTTTTATTGAACAATAACCGGAGAGTTGGGCGCTCCTATAAAGCTTACTCCGCTGCTCAAACAGGTATTTTTTTCAACAATAGCATTTTCTATCTGCACACCGGCGGAAATTTTTGCTCCTTGCATGATTATACAGTTTTTGACCTGTGCACCTGCCTCAAGAATAACATTTCTGCAAAATACGGAATTTTCCGCCTTGCCGAAAATTTTGCACTCGTCTGCAACGAAACAGTCGTTCACATCACATCCGTCCCCGTACATGGTTGGTATTTCATCTCTTACTCTTGTATATACGGGCAAATCGCTGCCGAAAAATTCTCTGCGGACGCTGTTTTCCATAATCCTCAGATTGTTTTTATAATAGGACTCAATACTGCGGTTTCTGAGCACTGTCCCTTTTGCTTCATATACATTAATCTTCAGACCTCTATTTATAAACCCGTCCTGAATAAAATCCTTTTCAAGATTATATCTTTCCTTGCTCATAAACTCCTCAACCAGCTTTATAAGCCTTTCCCGTTCAAGCACATAAATACCCATGCTCATAAGACTTGATTTGTCTTCTCTTTGACCTATGAAAACATCCTTAAGTGTTTCACCCGAAAATTCAAATGATACGTCCTGCCCGTCGCATGAGTAGTCGTCCTCTTCCCTATTTGCAACCGCTGTAATATCAGCTCCCGACTGAACATGCTGTTCCAAAACCTTATTAAAGTCAATCTTGCATACTACCGACGCATCGCACATTATAACATAATCGGTTTGAAGTCTGCTTAAGAAGGGTATTGCACTATACATCGCCTCAATCTTGCCTCGAGGCTCGGAGAGATTTCCAGAGGTAAATGGCGGCAAAATAAACAGTCCGCCGTTTTTACGGTTTAAGTCCCATTCACTGCCGCTTCCCAAGTGGTCGAGCAATGAACTATAGTTATATTTTGTCAGAACACCTACTGATATTATGCCCGAATTTGCCATATTTGAAAGCATAAAATCAATCAGTCTGTAACGTCCGCCAATAGGCAGCGATGCCGTCGCACGCTCTTTTGTCAGCTCTCCCATTGCGCTATCGTATATGTTAGAAAAAAATTATTCCTGTAGAACTCATGATATTCGATTCCTTTCTTTAAAATAGAATTTGATTTTTACCCACTACAAAAATATCCCGTTTGTCCTGATTGGGGTTTCCTGCGACTACCCCTTCGCCGAGTACACTTTTTTCGCCAAGCACCGAATAGTAAACCTTTGAATTTTTACCTACCACCGCTCCGGGCATTATTACGCTGTTTTCTACTGTTGCGCCTTCCTCTATAACGCAGCCGACGGATATTACCGAATTTTTAACGGTTCCCTCAATAGAACTGCCCTCCGCTATCAGTGAATTGAATATCTGCCCGTGTTTCGCAATAAAAGCGGGCGGCTGAGCATAATTTCGCGAGTAAATTTTATGATTCGGGTCTTCAAGCCCCACCCCGCCTCCGCTTGATAAAAGGTCCATATTTGCCTCCCACAGACTTTCTATTGTCCCGACATCGCGCCAGTAACCGTCAAATCTGTAAGCAAACATTTTTCTTTTCTCGTTTAACATTGCAGGAATGACATTTTTGCCGAAATCGTTGGATGATGAGGGGTCCATTGCATCCTTTTCCAAATACTCCCGAAGGATGTTCCAGTTAAAAATATAAATCCCCATTGATGCTTTTGTGCTTTTCGGTTTTGCCGGTTTTTCCTCAAATTCATAAATTTCACCACTGTCGCGGCAGTTCATTATTCCAAACCGAGACGCCTCACTCAGAGGCACATCAATCACCGCAATGGTGCACTCCGCATCTTTTTCCTTGTGGTATTCAAGCATCTTTGAATAGTCCATTTTATAAATCTGATCACCCGACAACACAATTACGTAATCAGGATTATACCTGTCCACAAAAAATCTGTTTTGATAAATTGCATTGGCTGTTCCTGTATACCACTGGCTTTTCTCACCGCTTGAATAGGGCGGCAGAATGTGAATCCCGCCAAAGTTGCTGCTTATTCCCCAAGGACGACCGTTACCTATATATTCATTTAATTCCAGCGGTTGATACTGAGTCATTATTCCAACAGTATCAATACCGGAGCTTACGCAGTTGGAAAGCGGAAAATCTACTATTCGGTATTTCCCGCCAAAGGGCACAGCAGGTTTTGCAGTACTTTCAGTCAAAACCGTAAGTCTGCTGCCCTGTCCTCCGGCAAGAAGCATAGCAATACATTTTTTCTTCATGCTCAGCACTATTCATTCTCCTTTTCATAAAAAATTGTTGAAAGTGGAGGCAGACAAATATTTATACTTTTATTATACCCATTTGCCTCTATATCAGTCGACTTTACTTTTTTTATTCTTGTCCCGCTACCTCCGTATATTTTCTTGTCCGAATTGAAAACCGGCGTATATACGCCCTGTTCAGGCACTCCTATCCGGTAATTTTTTCTTATAACCGGGCAAAAATTACAAACGCAGATAATTTCATTTCCTCTTTTGTCAATTCTCCTGAATGCAATCACTCCGTTTTCTACATCATCACTCACTATCCATTTAAACCCGTCCCAGCTGAAATCATTTTCCCAAAGCTCACCGTTTTCAAGATAGAAATTGTTCAGCTCTTTTACAAATCTATGAAGTTTTTTATGTTTATCCACCTCTGACAAGTCCCAATCAAGCTCTTTTGCATAATTCCATTCGTTAAACTGTCCGAACTCATTTCCCATAAAGCTGAGTTTTTTCCCCGGATGAGCAATCATATATGCATAAAACGCCCTCAGAGTATCAAACTTTTGTTCAAACTCCCCCGGGATTTTGTTTAACATTGATTTTTTTCCATACACAACCTCGTCATGTGAAAGCGGCAGGACAAAATTCTCCGAAAAAGCGTAGAACAATGGAAATGTCAGCGCACCGTGCTTTCCTTTTCTGAAAAGCGGGTCTGTGGAAATATAGTCAAGTATATCGTTCATCCAGCCCATATTCCATTTAAAATTAAATCCCAGTCCGCCCACATCAGGCGGCATGGTAACAAGCGGAAAAGAAGTTGATTCCTCCGCTATCATAAGAACTTTGTCATAATTTTCAAAGGCGGCTTTATTGAGTTTTTTTAAAAATTCCACAGCCTCGAGGTTTATATTTTTGCCATATTTGTTAGGTCTCCACTTACCCTTTTGTTTTCCGTAATCAAGATATAACATTGATGCCACTGCATCAACCCTGAAACCGTCAATATGATATACCTTCTGCCAAAAGCTGATATTGGAAATCAAAAATGACTTAACCTCATTTTTCCCAAAATCAAAAATTCTGGTGTTCCACTCGGGATGTTCCATTTTAAGCGGATCTGAGTATTCATAGCAATAACTGCCGTCAAATTCATAAAGTCCGTTTTCGTCCTTTGGAAAATGTGCTCCCACCCAATCTAAGATAACGCCTATGCCCTTTTCGTGGCATTTGTTTACGAAATATGCAAAATCCTCAGGAGTGCCATATCTTGAAGTTGGCGCAAAATATCCCGTTACCTGATAACCCCATGACGGGTCAAACGGGTGTTCGGAAACGGGCAAAAGTTCAATATGAGTATATCCCATATCAGCAGCATAGCTGCTCAGCTCATCAGCAAGATCCCTGTAATTTTTGGAATTATTATCCTCATGC
>JBAYOS010000083.1:0-7413 GCA_041678125.1 Monoglobales bacterium | reverse complement strand
TTAAAAAAACAGACATAGAGATTTCGGGCGGAAAATTCTCTGCCGTTTCTGATAATTTGTCAGGCGAAAGCATTGGTTTTTCCGATAAATATGTAATACCCGGATTTATTGATATTCACACTCATGCTGCGCTGGGCACAGACGCTATGGATAAAAACTATGACTTTGACCGCGTTGAAAAATACTTTTACTCCTGCGGTGTAACAACCTTTTTCCCGTCCACAATCAGCGCAAAACACGAGGATATATTGGCGTCAATGAAAATATATGCCGCTAATGATAAAATTATCGGCATCAACCTTGAGGGACCTTACATAAGCCCCGAAAATAAAGGTGCACACGATGCAGCTTCAATTCGTCCCGGTGATATAAATGAACTGAAAGAATATATGGCGGCGTCGGGCAACAAGATTAGGATTACTACTGTTGCTCCCGAGGTTGAGGGAAATATTGAGTTTATTAAGAAAGCATCAAAGCTTATGACAGTTTCCCTCGGTCACACCGTTGCAGACTATGAAACGTCTGTAAAAGGTTTTGAGGCGGGCGCAAAAAACGTGACACACACATTTAACACCATGAACCCTATCCACCACAGAGAGCCATCCCTTCAGGGCGCCGCCTTTGAGCGTGACGATGTTTTCTGCGAAGCAATCTGTGACGGAATACATATCCACCCTGCCATCATTAAAATGATGTATAAGGTTTTAGGACCTGACAGAATGGTGCTTGTTTCAGACTCTATGGCGGCAACCGGTCTTGATGACGGAAAATACGGTCTGGGCAGTAATGTTGAGGTTGTTGTTAGCGGTGGCATAGCACGTACACTGTCGGGCGCATTGGCAGGAAGCACTTCCAATATTATGATGGGGGTACGCAATGCAGTCAGCTATGGCATTGCACTTGAAAGTGCAGTAAAAATGGCTTCAATTACTCCCGCAAGGGTTGTCGGCCTTGATAACGAATACGGAAGTATTACTGTAGGAAAAAAAGCGGATTTCGTTGTTCTTGATAAAGAGCTTAACGTTATAGCAACCTTCAAAAACGGAGAAAAAGTTTTTTAAAAAAAGAGAAACCATTATAACCCAAACATTAAGATAAATTTATGTTAATACTGTTTCGGAGGTATAAATATGGAAAACATGTTATTTTTTCTTTCTCCGGCATAGTGCTTTGAAGAAGCTCTTCCTATTGGAAACGGAAGTTTGGGCTCAATGGTTTATGGTAAAACCGATAGAGAAAAAATTTCCTTCAACCACGAAAGTCTGTGGTCAGGGACATATGATAAACATCCTGTACCTAGAAATGCTCCGGAGATATATCAGCAAATAAGGCAATATACTCTTGAAAAAAAATTCGAAAAGGCAAAAGAGCTTGTAACTTCCTTCACGGCTGAAGACATCGGCTCATATCTCCCGCTCGGTAACATGTTTTTTGACTTTAATCATAAAAACATTACTAATTATAACAGATCTTTAGACCTCAGTTCAGCTATTGCAACAACGGAATATTTGTCTGACAATATTCATCACAAAAGAGAGGTTTTTGCTTCTTATGATTATTCTTGTGTCGTAATAAAAATCTCGTCAACAGAAAAATCTGATTTTTCCTTTGATTTTGAACATAATCTAAAAATCACAGACAATAAGATAACCGATGATACCTTGACTTTTCATGGTGTATGTCCTTCTTCTATAGACGATTGGCTGGAGTTAACTATAAAGCACGGCTATCCCTTTTATCCCGGTGATGATTCTTATACTTATAGTGAAGGAACAATAAAATTTTCACATAACATCAAAATTATTTCAAACGGAAAGGTATCCACCTATGATAAAAATGTAAAAGATGCAACAGAAACAATTTTTTATATAACCGTTAATAACCAAGTCCAAGAAACTTCATTTAACAAAATTAAAGAAAAGCATATCGAAGACTTTTCTTCTTTATACAATAAACTAAAGCTTTCGCTTGGTGGCCATCCTTCAGGCATGCCACTGGACGACAGATTGAAAAATTTTGACGGAACAGATTTCGGATTATATGAGCTTTTTTATAATTTCGGGCGATATCTTATGCTCTCCGCATCCCGGGAAGGTACAACCGCATCAACTTTGCAGGGTATCTGGAATGAAGATAAAATTCCTATGTGGTGTTGCGGATTTACTCTTGACATAAACACCGAGATGTGTTACTGGCCTGTTTTCTCAGCAAACCTTGATTCCTGTTTTAAACCTTTTATTGATTTGATGCAGAAAATGCGTGAATCAGGAAGAGAAACCGCCAGGGAATATTATAATGCTTCGGGATTTGTTTGTCATAGTAATACTGATATTTTCGGTCATACAAACCCCAATGGTAAAAATCACCCATTTTCTGCGTTCATTTGGGCGTTTTGGAACATGTCATCAGGTTGGATGAGCGCCCAGTTATATGATGCATATCAATATACATTGGATAAAACCCTTCTCAAAGAAACTCTTTATCCTATTATGAAGGAAAGTGTGGAGTTTTGTCTGGACATTCTTTATCGGGATGAAAACGGCAAATATATGATTTGTCCGTCAATATCTCCCGAAAACTGTTTTTTAATAGACGGTGAACTCTATTCTATTGACAAAACTACCACCATGTCAAATGCAATAATACAGGATTTATTTACAAAACTTATTGAAGCGTGCACCATACTGAATATAGACGCAGGCTTTAAACAAAAACTGGAAAATGTAGTGGAAAACTTATATTCTGCAAAAATATTAGATGACGGCAGGCTCGCAGAATGGACGGATAATTATGTTGAATTTGACAAAGAACACAGACATTTGTCACATTTGTATGGGCTTTACCCCGCCGATTTGATATCTCCTGAAACCACTCCCGAACTTGCAAAAGCTTACGAGAAATCTTTAGAAGCTAAAGGTGTCAAAGGCACAGGCTGGAGCCTGGCTTGGAAAATATGTTTATGGGCAAGGCTTCGCAACAGTAAAAAAGCCAAGGAAAATATTGACCGACTGCTCAGGTTTGTTGACCCGTCTACACCTCTTGGTTATGGAGATGACGGAGGCTGCTATCCTAATCTTTTCTGTTCTCATCCTCCATTCCAGATAGATGGAAACTTCTGCATTGTAGCAGGAATTAATGAGCTTCTTGTACAAAGTAAAGTCGGTTATATAAATATTCTTCCTGCCCTTCCCGATGAATGGAAAAACGGTTCAATTTCAGGTATTAAGGCAAAAGGAAACGTCCTTTTAGACTTTACGTGGGAAAACGGCAAGGTAATAAGCTTGTCCCTGTCCTCTCCTGTTTCACAAAACCTTAATGTTGCCGTAAACGGAAAAACTGTTGAAGTAAATTTAATATCCAATGAAAAAAGGGATGTAATCGTATGATTACATCCCTTCTATTAATTTTATAACTATTTCTTTCTTATCAATGTCAACGTTTAAAATAAATTCCTTGACTGCGGGAACTAAAATATCCCTGCCATTATCTCCCGAAATTTGATAAACGTCATTAGCGCCCGTGAAGATAACATCGGAAATTTTGCCGATTCTCTCCCCTTTTTCGTCGATTGCAATGCATCCTATAATATCCTTTAAATAAAAGCTGTCCTTCTCAAGCTCGGGAAGGGCATTTTCTTCTGCAAAAACCTGACTGCCGATAAGTGTCTGCGCATTTTCGACAGTTGAAATTCCGTCGAGTTTGAGCACGGGACATCCTTTTGCATATTTTACAGAAAGGATGTTATATTCCGCATCGCCGATATATATTTTCTTAAGACTTGAAAACATATCCTCAACATTTGTATGCGGATAAATCTTTACATCTCCGCACACTCCGTGAGTTGTCACAACCTTACCTACATTAATTTTTTTCACTATAATCACCCATAAGAGTTTCGCCGAGTATAAAATACCCGGCGAAAAAATCAGTCAATAATGTCAACCCTGACTTTTTTGTCCTCTTTGCTTGCAACCGCTTTAACAACAGTTCTGATAGCCTTGGCAATTCTGCCCTGCTTGCCGATAATTTTACCCATATCAGACGGGTCAACCGACAGTTCAAGCAATATACCGTTCTCGTTTTCAGTTTCTGAAACCTTAACGCTATCCGGATTGTCAACAAGCGACTGAGCTATGTTTTCCAATAATTCTTTCATAATTTACCCCACTCGAATTATTTCTCAATACCGTTTTTCTTAAGCAATGCTTTAACAGTATCGGTAGGCTGAGCGCCGTTAGCAAGCCATTTTTTAGCCGCTTCAGCGTCAACTGTTACTGTAGCCGGGTCTGTCAAAGGATTGTATGTTCCAATCTCCTCAATAAAACGACCGTCTCTCGGGTATCTTGAATCTGCTACAACAATTCTGTAAAAAGGATTTCTCTTTGCGCCCATTCTGCGCAGACGAATTTTAACTGCCATTTATAGTCACCTCCAAATAATTATTAATATTAAAACGGGAATCTACCCATTTTTTTTCATTTGTCTTTTCATCTGTTTATTGCCCGTAAACTGTTTAATCATCTTCTGCATAGCTTCAAACTGCTTTAAAAGGGCATTAACGTCCTGAACTCTCATTCCACAGCCGTTTGCGATTCTTTGTTTGCGGCTTGCGTTTATTATTGACGGATTCTGTCTTTCCTTGGGTGTCATTGACAAAATTATAGCTTCTGTTCTTGCAAGCTGATTATCATCAATATTTGCACCGCTTAAGGCTTTTGCATCAACTCCCGGAATCATTCCCACAATCTGAGAGAGCGGCCCAATATTCTTCATTTGACGGAGCTGGGTCAAAAAATCCTCAAGGTCAAATTTATTCTTCATGAGCTTTTGCTCAAGCTCTTTTGCCTGCTGCTCGTCAAACGCCTCCTGAGCCTTATCAATCAGCGTCAAAACATCACCCATGCCGAGAATTCTCGATGCCATTCTTTCGGGATAGAAAACCTCAAGGTCGGAAAGCTTTTCGCCCATACCCGCAAACTTTACAGGCTTCCCCGTAACAGCGCGAACACTTATTGCCGCACCGCCACGCGTATCACCGTCCAGCTTTGTCAGTACAACGCCTGTAATATCAAGCTGTTCATTAAAAGACTCGGCAACATTGACCGCGTCCTGACCTGTCATTGAGTCAACAACAAGCAGAATTTCCGACGGATTTGCAACTTTTTTTATATCTTCAAGCTCCTGCATCAGTTCTTCATTTATATGAAGTCTGCCTGCAGTATCTATGATAACAAGGTCATTGCCGTTTCTCTGCGCATTTTCTATTGCTTTTTCGGCAATTTTAACAGGATTCATTTCCCCTTCAATTGAAAAAACGGGAATATCAAGCTGTGTACCGACCACCTGAAGCTGTTTTATAGCCGCAGGACGGTAAACGTCGCATGCTACCAAAAGCGGTCTTTTGGATTTCTGCTTTTTAAGCAATAGTCCGAGTTTTGCCGAGGTAGTTGTTTTACCTGCACCCTGAAGGCCCACCATCATTATAACAGTAGGCGGTTTGGAAGAAAAATTGATTTTAGCCTCCTCTGTGCCTAAAAGTGCAACCAATTCTTCCTTAACAATCTTTATAATATGCTGAGCAGGCGTCAGGCTGGTTAATATTTCAGCACCGACAGCACGTTCAGACGTTTTTGCAATAAAATCCTTAACTACCTTGTAGTTTACATCGGCTTCAAGCAGTGCAAGGCGAATTTCCCTCATGGCATTTTTAACATCAAGCTCAGTTACCTTGCCGTGATTTTTCATTTTTCTGAAGGTATCCTGCAGTCTTTCCATCAAACTGTCAAACGCCAATTATCTCACCTCAAATTTCAATTTCATCAATCATTTTAATCAGCGGCTTTATCTCACCGTTTTTATCATCAATAAGACAAAGCTTTTCTTTTATTATATCCATTTTTGAGGAAAGTACTTTAAATCTGCCTGCAAGCCCGAGTTTTTCCTCAGTCTGCGTTAAAATGGCTTCAGCCTTTTTAATCGCATCACGAACTCCCTGCCTTGTAATTCCGACATTTTCGGCAATTTCAGCAAGCGACAAATCCTCTTCATAATAAAGAGTTATAACCTCTCTCTGTCTATCTGTGAGCATACTTCCGTAAAAATCTATAAGCAATCCGATTTGATAATTTTTAGCCATACTTTTACCTCTGTAAAGCAAATCACTTTACATAGTATATCAAATGTAAAGTGACTTGTCAAGTGTTTTTAAAAATTTTTGTCTATTTTGTTATTTCTCCTTCGTCAACGTCATAATCAAAGTCGCCGACCAACTCTTCAATCAGGTCTTTCATGGTAATAATTCCGCTCATACCGCCGTATTCGTCAAGAACAACAGCAAGACCGACCTTCTCTTTTTTCATATTTCTGAAAAGCGCATCGGCTTTTAAAACTTCGGGGACATAATATGCGGGAGATACCGCTTTTTGCATAACATTTTCCCTTGATTTATCTTTAAGTCTGAAATACTTTTTGGAATTTAATATGCCAACTATGTTATCTACATTTTCCTCATAAACAGGATAATAAGTATAGCCTGAGTTAATAATTGTATCCTCCCACGCCTTGTCGGATTCTTCCGTATCAAGCATGACAACATCTTTTCTATGAGTAATAATTTCATCAATTTCAAGATTATCAAAATCAAACACGTTCTGAATAAACTCGCGTTCTTCATTATCAATGGTTCCGTTCTCGTTTCCCACATCAACCATCATGCGGATTTCCTCCTCGCCCACCTCCTCATCATGTGCGTTGGGGTCGATTCCGAAAAGTTTTAATACCGCGTTGGTGGATAGTGTCAGAAGATTTACGAGAGGCGCAAAAAGTCTTGAAATTCCGCTGACAATCCCCGACATACCAAGAGCAAGCTTTTCTGCTTTTCTCATTGCCACCTGTTTCGGAACAAGTTCGCCGAACACAAGCGTAAAATATGATAAAACCATCGTGATAATGATTACCGATAAAGTATCAAGCAGGTCCTTCGGAGCTCTAACCCCGAGACCGGTTATCCAATCAACAAGTATTTCCGAAAAGTTATCTGCTGCAAACGCACTTCCCAAAAAGCCGGAAAGTGTTATTGCAACCTGAATTGTAGCCAAAAACCTTGCAGGCTGACTTGTAAGTTTCACAAGCTTAACTGCCCGTTTGTCGCCTTCCGATGCGAGTTTTGCAAGTTTGTTGTCATTCATTGAAATAACAGCAATTTCAGCACAGGCAAATACTGCGTTAAGCACAATGAGTATGACCTGCAATCCAATCATAAATATAATAGAGTTTTCCATTTCAATCCTCCAGATTCTATAAATAAACACAAAAAGACAAAGCTATGCCTACAATCTCAGGTAGGAGCTTCGTCTTGCCGTCATAAAAATATTTAATTTAATACAGTTTTCGGCTGTACTATCGCCATCGTCC
>JBAYOS010000082.1:0-7449 GCA_041678125.1 Monoglobales bacterium | reverse complement strand
CGTTTGAAATCCGCCAGGATGTCTGCACACTTTCTCCTTGCTCTGCATCAAAAATAATGATTTTTGTGGTGCTTTGCAGTTTTGGTGTAGAATTTTTCGTATTATTACAAATAATAAAAACGGTGTAATACTGGCGTATTTCACCGTTTTTTTATGCAGTATTAACCGGAAAAGGCATTCCAAAACCGATTCATCCCTATGTAGTACCGCCGAAGGACGGCTTCTTTTAATTAATAACCAACTTTTTCCCAACAATCGAACGGAGCAGCAAGTTCATCACTTACATAAACCTGAGTTTTCATAAGCTGAAGCATTGAGCTTGGTACGAGTGGAGTAACAGGTCCGTGAAGAACGAGTCTTGAGGTCATTCTCTGCCATGACGAGAATGTGCCGTTTGTTAAAAGTGCGTGAACCTCAATTCTTTCTCTTGCATTTTTAACGTCAACAGGACCGATTGTAGCTGCCATCGGAGGAACGTCAGCGATGTAACCTGACTGTCCGAATACACCGTGAAGTGAGTTCTGTGCAACTGTCAGCGGGTGAAGTTTAACAATACGAGCTTCCATATTGAGCCATTCGTCAATGTCATATTCGCCATTTTTCATACCGGGCATAAACTCTGGAACGGGGTCGATAAACGCCATGTGACCTGTCCAACCCGGGGATGAGCTGCAGATATCAGCTCCGCCTTCGCCACAATCAGTAATCATTTTGGAGTAATCCTTAATGTTTTTGTTTGTGGGATAGTGAACGTTTTCAAGAGGCATTCGGAGTTTTTCGTCAATCTGGAACACAAGGTATTTCAGCATTGAGTGAGCAAAACCTGCTTTGTATGTTTCAGGAGCGATGTTGCCCTGATCGTCAGCCCATTCATCCATTGCAAAAATGTGCACATTTCGGCAATCTACCTGGAAGTAGTTGATAAGCTGTGCAAGAGGGATGTATGTATCCGGTTCGGGATTACCGAGGATAAGAGTAATTTTTTTACCCTTTTCGGATGCTTCCTTAATACGTGAAAAAAGTGTAGCGATGAGTACCGGATGAGGATTCATCATAACCTTAATATTGAAATCAGGATTAGGATGTTTTTCGAGGTCTTTGCCGCTTATTTTGCGGAGACGCTCGCACACTTCTCTGTCCTTGAAGGGTACATAATCGCCGGGGACAAAGTTAAAGTCTGTCGCTGGATCAAAAATGATGTTGCTCATTTTAAAATCTCTCCTTTTAATATTGTATTTTTAACATTAAACCATTGATCAACAATGATTATGTTCGCAAGGTTACCTTTTTTAATCTGACCAAGCTCGGGCAGATTGAGGAGTTTTGACGGATTGAGTGACGCATATTTAAATACATCGCAGATAGATCCGCCTGTATGCATCATCATATTGCGGCAGGCAATATCAAGAGTAAGCTTTGAGCCTGCAATATCGCCGCCCCAGTCGAAGTTAATATCAAAAGCCTCTTCGCAGCCCGGGATGGGCGGACCGTCTGCCGCAAAAGAGTCGGATACCAGGATTATTTTATCCTGACCTTTAATTTTTTTAATAAGACGAATATTGTACGGATGAACATGTATTCCCATGCTGTCAACGATAATTTCCGCGTAAATACCGTCATTGTAGTTGACAGTTTCATCAACGCACACGCCGCGAACTTCAGGGAAGTTTTCAAGAGTTCCCGTTGCGTTTGTGTGGTGAGTTGCAAGCTTTAACCCGTAGGGCATTAGTGCTTCAACCTGCTCGGGCGTTGCTTCGCTGTGAGCAACCGAGAACACAATTCCGGGTATTTCATTTTTAACATCTTTAACAAAGTCTACAATGCCTTCACGCTCGGGCGCAACGCACCAAACCTTTGCAAGGTCTTTTGCAGCTTCTAAAATTTCGCCATAATCTTCCTTACGGATTGCATCCTTCCAGACATTTTTTTCCTTATCACAGCCGAAATCGGGGTTAAGATAAGGACCTTCCATATATATTCCTAAGATGTTTTTACATTCTCCGTCAGCCATAGCCTTGCGGAATTTTGCAATTGCATCAAGGTGCTCCTGTTTGTTCATACTATAAAAAAGTGCCGGAAGAACAGATGTTACACCGTGGTCAATCAGTGTTCTTGAACACTTAACAGGATCTTCGAAAAAGAATGTATCACCGTCTGCATGAGTATGTATATCAATAAGACCGGGGCCGACAAAATTGCCTCCCGCATCAATAATTTCGGCACCCACCGGAACTTCAAGTTTTTTGCCGAAATCAATTATTTTATCATCTTCAATTATCAGAGTTGCATTAGGGATGTAGTGGTCGGGCATTACAAGAGTTGCATTTATAATTGCTTTTAACATCTTAATCATCTCCTTGTATACAATTATATATATGAAAATGATTCTTGTCAACATGGTTTGTCACGAAACTTTTTCGTAGAAATATTTCTTCTTGAAATAAAAGATGTTATATGATATAATAATAGCTGAAAACGGGTAAAATACGAAAAATTTCGGAGGATAGAATGACGCTTGCAAAATTAGCAAAACTCGCCGGAGTTTCAGTTTCTACAGTTTCCAAGGCTTTCTCCGACAGCTTGGAGATCAGCGAAGAAACAAAAACGCATATTTTTAATATTGCAAAGGAAACGGGTTGTTTTGAAAAATATTTTAAACCAAAATACGCGAAAAAGCTTATTGCGGTTATTTGTCCCGAACTGCTGGGGATTCATTATTCGCAAATGGTAACATATATTGAAAAGCTGGTGACTGAAAAAGGGGACACCGTTTTAATTTCCTTCAGCAATTTTTCGTCGGACACGCAGGAGCAACTGATTGAATATTTCACAAAATTCACTCACGTTGACGGAATAATAGTAATAGAGCCTGTCGAAACAATAGAGGTTAAATCGAATACTCCTATCGTTCAGATCGGACTTACCGAAGGACCGTCGAATGTTCACTGCATAACAGTTGATATGAGCTCGGCGCTTGATAAAATTATTAAGCTGCTCAGAAGCTACGGACACAGCAAAATCGGCTTTATCGGTGAGAAATATACCCAGACGGAATTTGATTTTTTCAAGAAATATATGGAAAAGAATTTGCTTGAAGTAAATGACGAATTTATTTCAATTAACCAACATAGGTTTTACGATTGCGGTTATTTCGGCATGGAGGAGATATTAAAAAGAAACAATCTTCCCACCGTAATATTCGCAGGCTACAGCCATATAGCGGGCGGGATGCTTCAAAAGCTGAAGGAGGAACAAATAAATGTTCCTGACGACATTTCCATTGTTTGCATGAACGATATTGACAGTATTCCGTATTGCAGCGTGGAGCTGTCTTGTATTAAGATGCACATTGAGGAGTTATGCTCCGAGGCGATTAGGCTGTTATACAGGTCTTTGGACAATAGATATTCTGATACGAAATATACTGTCACGATGACCAGAGAGTTTAAGCAAGGAAATACTATTTTAGACAGAAGGGGTTTAATAAATGCTGAAATTTAAAGATGTTTACAAGGATTATATTTGGGGCGGAAATAAAATCCGCACCAAGTTCGGCGGGCAGACCGATTTGGATAAAATCGCCGAAAACTGGGTTTTAAGCTGTCACGATGATGGTATGAGCATAATTTCCGAGGGGGGAAATAAAGGCGTTTCACTCAAAGAATATATTGAAAAAAATCCCGATTCGCTGGGTAGCGCACGTTTATCAAATGAACTGCCCATTCTTGTGAAGTTCATTGATGCGGCGGATAAATTAAGCGTTCAGGTTCACCCTGATGACGAACAGGCTAAAAAGTGGGAAAACCAGAATGGAAAAACCGAAATGTGGTATGTTGCAGGTGCTGATAAAGATGCAAAAATAACTTACGGCGTCAAGAAGGATATAACAGAAAAAGAATTATCCGATGCCATTTTAAATAACAAGGTTGAAGACCTGCTTAATACTGTTCCGTCAAAAAAAGGCGACGTATTCTTCGTGGAAGCGGGAACAATTCACGCAATCGGAAAGGGCAATTTAATTGCTGAAATTCAGCAGAATTCCAATGTAACCTACAGACTTTATGATTACGGCAGAAAAGGGAATGACGGCAAGCCCAGAGAATTACATATTGAAAAGGGTGTGAAATGCTCAAAGCTTACAAAAACGGATTCAAGACCCACTCCCGATTGTTCGGATGGTTTAACACTTCTCGGCAGCTGTAAGTATTTTCAGGTTAAAAAATATAAACATACAAAGTCCGAAAAAAAGGTATTTGTTGATGATAAAAGCTATCTGGCTCTTGTTCAGACCGAAGGGGAGACATATGTAAAAAATAAAAAAACCGAAACAAAGCTTGCGGCAGGCAGGGCACTGTTTATACCTGCAAAATCAGGGGAGTGCACTATAAGCGGAAAAGGAACTGTTTTGCTTATAAAAAATCCGCCGAGATATTTTGTCGGCATTGACCTTGGCGGCACAAACATTGCGGCAGCGGTTGTTGACGAGTATGGCACAGTTTACGGCAGAGCCAAAAGAAAAACCAATATGCCCAGAAGCTATCAAGAAATTTTTGATGATATGGCAGTATGCGCCAAAGAGGCGGCAGTTTCAAGCGGTATAGCCTTTGAAGATATTGAGGCGGTGGGTATCGGTTGCCCCGGTGCTATTGATAAGAAAAGCGGAATTGTTGAATTTTCAAACAATCTGGGCTTTTACGATGTGCCCATTACCGAGTATATGGAAAAAGCTCTCGGAAAGAAAATTTTTATTGAAAATGACGCTAATGCTGCCGCGTGGGGCGAGTTTGTTGCCGGCAGCGGAAAAAACTGCAACAGTATGGTTATGATAACGCTCGGAACGGGCGTCGGAAGCGGAATTATTATTGACGGTCATTTGTTTGGCGGCGAGTATGACAAGGGTGCTGAAATAGGTCACATGACGCTTGTGGCAGGCGGAGAAAAGTGTACCTGCGGCAAAAGAGGGTGTCTTGAGTCATATGCGTCTGCGTCGGCGCTTGAAAGACAGACAAAGAAAGCAATGAAACAAAACCCTGAAAGTGAAATGTGGAAGGTGTGCGACGGCAAGCTTTCAAAAGTCAACGGAAAGACTGCTTTTTCAGCTAAAGACAGCGTTGCAAAAAAGGTCAGAAAAGATTATCTCGGTTACCTTGCCGACGGAGTCATCAGCGTAACAAATATTTTTCAGCCCGAGGTTATAACTATAGGCGGGGGAATAAGTCATGAAGGAAAGAAAATTCTATCTCCGCTTGAAAAAGGTATAAAAAAATACTCTTTTGCACGATTCGGAAAACAGCAAACAACGGTTAGGCTTGCAAGTTTAGGCAATGATGCGGGAATAATAGGAGCAGCACTTTTATGGAAAAATGAAAGGAAAGGATGATTTTTTTGGAAAAACTGAAACTTCGAAACGGATATGAGATTCCTTGTATCGGATTCGGTACATGGCAGATTCCTGACGGCGAAGCGGCGGAAAATGCTGTTTTGGAGGCTGTCAAGGCAGGATATCGGCATATTGATACGGCAAATGCTTACAAGAATGAACCAAGCGTGGGAAAAGCTGTCAGAGAGTGCGGAATCAGTCGTGAGGAACTGTTTGTCACAACTAAGTTGTGGAATTCAAAGCGCGGCTATGATAATGCTATGAAGGCGTTTGAAAAATCCATGGAATTACTGGGACTTGATTACATTGACCTTTATCTTATTCATTGGCCGGCGTCAAAGAGTCAGTATGATAACTGGGACGAAATCAATTTAAGCTCATGGAAGGCTCTTACAGAGCTTTATAAGACGGGCAGAATTAAATCCATCGGCGTTTCGAATTTCAAACCGCATCACCTTAAGTCTTTAATTGAAACGGAAGTTCCGCCGATGGTAAATCAAATTGAATTTCACCCCGGACAGATGCAGCAGGAAACGGTTGATTTATGCAGACAAAATAATATCATAGTTGAGGCTTGGAGTCCACTCGGCTCAGGCAGAATGCTTGACAATGACGAGCTGAAGAAAATCGCCGCAAAATACAATAAATCCGTTGCACAGCTTTGTATTCGGTGGTGTCTGCAAAACGGTACTTTGCCACTTCCGAAATCACAGACTCCTTCAAGAATTAAAGAAAATATTGATGTTTTTGATTTTGAAATCTCCGAAGAAGATATGGTAATGATAAACAATATGGAATATTTCGACGGATCGGGATATGATCCTGATAAAGTAGACTTTTAAAAAATAAAAAGCAGGTCACAGACCTGCTTTTTTCTATGCGAAAGTTATATTTTCTCTTTCGGCAACCTTTGCAATTAAATAATTTGAGTCTTTGTCGCTTTCCCAAAGCATCTGAGCATAAAGAGCAACGCTGAACCAAATCTTTTCTTCAAACATCCCGTCCTCGACAAGGTCGGAAATATCAGCATTTTCACCCATTATTCTGATGATATTTAACACCTTACCGGCGTTTTTCAGCCAGAAAGATTGAGATTGACGAAGCAGCCTTGCGGCATAATCCCGTCTGTTTCTCATTTTAAGCGGGTTTTCTCCCATAATAAACGGACCTGTCTGATGCTCAAAATCGCCCCAGTCAAGACATATATGTCCTTTGAGTACTCCGCCGAACGGAGCATATTTTCGAAGATTTGAAATTGCTCTTGTGAAGTCCTCGGTAGCCTTTTGGTCCTCGTCTATGTATCCGCAATAGTGCCACGGAAAGTCACCGCAGTCTTCCCAAACGATGCTTACACGCGGGTCAACCTTTGCTATTGTTTCGAGATGGTCCTTAACGGATGTTGCATGAAGTCCGAACTGAATCTCAAGGTTCGGGTATTTCTCTAACAATCTGCCGCTGATTGTATTTGTCCATATAACAGCATTTTCGGCAATACTCATACCGTTGATATTATCGGAATTCGTTTCTGTAAACGTCTGAAAATAAATGCCGTCATGATTAAGATGAGCATAATTGTTCTCATAGTTGTTTATAACCGAATCCATCCACTCATTAAGCTTGTCCGGCTCTGACAGGTCAATCTGCACTCGCCAACCCCATGAAAAGCCCAGAACTACCGCGATACCGAGGCTGTGGGCATAGTCAATTATGTCCGCCATGTTTGCAGGAACAAAGTCATTCCAGATTGTAATTCTGTTGAGTTTTATCCGAGCCATATTTTCAAAGAATTTTTTATAATCATAAATGCAGTGGCCCCAAGTCCATATGCCGCGGCGTTTAACTGTAGGAGCAGTGTTTACATAATAATCGGGCATTTGGATTGTAGTTTCGGTCATAAAAACGTCAAAATAGGGGACGCGGTCTGTCCTGCAGGCGAGTGCCTTATAATCGTCAGCAAAATCTGCAGCGGCATAAATGGTTTCGACTGCGGTATCTCCGACAATGAGAGCCATTCGTCTGCCCTCGTGGAGCGTACTGTCGCAAACTTTTACTATATATCCGCCCTTTTT
>JBAYOS010000081.1:0-7451 GCA_041678125.1 Monoglobales bacterium | reverse complement strand
TAAAAACAGACGCATACATTCCCGATGAATATATTCCTTCCCACAACCTGCGTATTGAAGTTTATAAAAAGATTGCATCTATTAGTTCTGAGGATGATAAAGAAACCGTTATTGACGAAATAATCGACCGTTTCGGCGCTCCGCCAAACTGCGTAATTAACTTAATTGAGGTTTCGCTTATTAGAATGCTTGCATCAAAAGCAGGTTTTTCGGAGGTTGCACAGAAAAACGGAAAAATCCTGTTTGTGTTTGACCCGTCTGCACGTTTTGATGCTAATATTATTATGAAAATTTCATCAAAAACAGGAAATAAACTTCTGTTTAACGGTGGTGCTAAACCATACCTTTCCCTCTCGGGAGCATCACTTATGCACTCGTCACTTTTCAAGAGTATTAAAGACTTTTTGACAACCTATCTTGAACTTTTAGATGTAAAATAATGAAATTCCTCCCTTATATTAACATTGATTCGGCACTTTTTATCCGTTATAATGTTGATAAAGGGAGGTTTTTATGAAAAGAATATTAATTTTAATTTGTATGGCATTATTACTGTCTTCAACGGCACTTGCTGGTGGCTCGGAGTATGGTATTCCGGTATCGGTTACTTTCAATGATCAATACATAGAATTTGCGAACAATCCGATTTTAACAGGTGGGACAACCTATCTTCCGGTAAGGGTTTTCTGCGAGGCGCTGTCGGCGAATGTTGAATGGATTGCATCAACACAGACCGTTATGGTTTACCACGGAAAAGATGTCATCAGCTTTGATATCGGCAGTACAACCGCTTATTTAAACGGCATTCCGAAAAAACTGGGCGGTTCTGCAAAGCTTGTCGGAAGTGTAACCTATCTGCCTGTAAGGTTTTTGGTTGAATCCCTCGGCGGAAGTGTTTCCTGGGATGAAAACTACTACACTGTAAACATTTCAATGAAAAATAAAACTCTGCCGAGCAACCTGATACTTGCCCGTACATACACAAACGATGAAATCTATTGGCTCGCAAAAATCATTTCATGCGAGAGCGCATCGGAGCCGCTAAAGGGGAAAATAGCTGTCGGTAATGTTGTTTTAAACAGGGTTAAAAGCGATGAATACCCCGACACAATCTATTCCGTCATATTTGATAAAGAAAACGGTTATCAATTCCAGCCTGTTGCGAACGGAAGTATAAACAATGAGCCTGTTCAGGAGGCTTATCTTGCGGCAAAGCTTTGTCTTGAGGGGGTAAATGTTGTTGAAGATTGTATGTATTTTCTGAATCCCGACAAAGCAACAAGCTTTTGGATTGTTGAAAACAGGACCTTTTATACCACAATCGGCGAACATGATTTTTATAATTAAAAAAGAGGCACAACGTGCCTCTTTTTTAATTTTCGTACGGTGAGAATTCCATTCTGATAAAATACCCTTTATCGTGTTTGCAAACAGGACAAGCCTCGGGAACTCCCTTTGCCTCAAGTACATGGCCGCAGTTCAGACACATCCATTTTGTATCACAATCAGACATGAACATCCTTCCACTTTGAAGCTCCTCTGCAAGTCTGCCGAACCTGTCGCTATGCACCTTTTCAATTTCGGCAATCATTGAGAAAGTGTTTGCAATATTATCAAATCCTTCATCCTTTGCAACCTTTGCGAAATTATCATATACATCGCTGTATTCCTCGAGCTCGTTGTGCTGTGCCATTTTAAGTAGGTCCTCTACATTGTTGCTCAAATCGACAGGGTATCCGCCGTCAATAAAAATTGTTTCGCCGGCACAGTCCTGCAGCATATTATAAAAAATTTCTCCATGCTCTTTTTCTTGACCCGCAGTATAGTTAAATACCGCTTCAACTACATACAAATTATTTTTTCTTGCAATACTTGCGGCAAAGGTGTATCTGTTTCTCGCCTGACTTTCACCTGCAAATGCTTTCATTATGTTTTTACAGGTTTCACTTTCTTTAAAGTTCATATCATCACTCCTCAGTTTTTATAGTTCCAAAATATTCTTGATTTATACCGAAAATTTTGGTATACTAAAATCATGTTGTAAGCGCACTATATTTTCAATCTGAGGTGCAAAATGTCAATCAAAGAACAAACCTATAAAATAAACGGAATAGACAGCTGGATTCATTGCGTTAAAATAATTCAGGAAGAACCGAGCGTGGATATAACGCCCTGCTATCATTACCACAAATATATTGAATTTCTTTATTCAATCAAGAGTGACGCTGTTGCCTGGATAAACGGAAACTGCAACACGTTTACAACGGGAGATCTTATTATTATCAACTCAGACTCTCCTCACGACATAAGGTTTAACGGGTACAGTGAGTATATCTGCGTAAAATTTTGGCCGGAAATCTTATATTCCGACGAGCAGGCTCTTTTTGAATTCAAGTATCTTATGCCCTTTCTTATTGACGAATCTCGGATAAAAATATTTCATCATGATGAGCTTACAGATTCAAAAATTCCGGAGCTTGCTTTAGAAATAATGAGCGAGTGGGAGAAAAAAACGTCCGCCTATGAGCTTATAATCCGTTCAAATATTCTTCGGATTTTTGCATGGGTGTTCAGATATTGGAACAGCCAGCTTAATTTTCAGGATAAGCCCATTCCCGAAAAAATAAAAAAAGCAATAAATTTTATCGGTGATAATTTTTTAACGGTAACCGAACAGGAGGTCGCTGACCATTGCGGTATTACCTATAATCATTTTTCATACCTCTTTAAAGATTCAATAGGCAAAACATTCAGCGAATATATACTTGCTCTTAAATTGAGAGAGGCAGAAAAACTTTTAATTTCAACCGATAAAAGTATAACCGATATTGCTTTTGAAACGGGGTTTTCCACAACCAGCCATTTTATATCAAGATTTAAAGAAATAAAAGGTATTACTCCGGCTAAGTTCAGAAAAAATTTATTGTAATGTAAATGGAGGAAAAGATGAAAATAAAGTATTTCGGGACAGCAGCGGCAGAAGGCGTTCCTGCATTTTTCTGCGAGTGTGACATTTGTGAGGATGCCCGCAAAAAGGGCGGAAGAAACATCAGAACCCGTCCTCAGGCTCTCATAGATGATAAAATACTTATCGACTTTGGGCCGGACACCTATTTGCACATAATCCGTGACGGTCTCCCCCTTCACAAAATAAAAACTTGCATTATCACCCACTCACACGGCGACCATTTTGTACCGAAAAATATTGTTTACCGTGCCACACCTATTTTCGCAAAAAGAAAAACTGAGTTGCCATTTTATATGTACGGAACAAAAATAATAAAGAAAATGCTTTTCGAGGATTCAAGCGACTATGCGGAACACCTTGAAAAGACAGGGGAATTAGTCTTCACAACAACCGAGCCGTTTGTTACTTTTGAGGCGGAAGGATATAAAATAACGCCGCTCAAAGCTCGGCACGGAGCTGAGGAAGCGACTTTTTATATGATTGAAAAGGGCGGAAAAGCTATGCTTTACGCTCACGATTCGGGTATTTTCCCTGATGAAACATGGGAATATTTTGAAAAAACAGATGTAAGGTTTGATTTCATTTCACTTGACTGCACAAATATAATGACCGATTCAAAATACAGCGGGCATATGGGACTTAAAGAGAATGTAACTGTCCGCGACAGGCTTGAAAAAATGGGACTGATTGATAAAAACACCGTTTGCTTTGTAAACCATTTCTCACACAACGGTCTAAAAAGCTATGACGAGCTTGTCCCCATCGCAAAAGAATTAGGATTTGACGTATCCTATGACGGATTGGAAGTAGAATTTTAAAAAATATAAAGCACCTGCAGCATAAATTACTGCAGGTGTGTTTTTATGTGGTTAGTTTTTCCTGTGCAAGGACGGTTGCATTATTCAGTTTTTTAAAAAACCATACAAACATGGTGGTATGAAGCGTTAAGGAAACAATCCATGAAATCGGGTATGAATAATAAAGAATATCAAGAGCTCTATGTGACGCGAAATATGTATAAACCCAAACAATCCGCACAACGCAAAGTCCAAGAACCGCGTTAAACATTGCATATGACGATTTGTTGATCGCTCTGAGTCCCCCGCTGACCGTTTCCATAAGTCCGTTCAGCCAATATGTTATTGTAATGACTTTTGTTATCTGCATACCGTAGAAAATTGCTTCAGATTCGTTTACAAACAAACCTACAATTTCTTTTGAAAAGATAAAGCATAAGCCGCCTAAAACAAGACCTACTGATATTACAAGACCACAGCAGAGTAAAAGTGAGGATAGTACTCTATTTAGTTTTTTCGCTCCGAAATTCTGCCCGCAGACTATGGTTGAAGTATGTGACATGGAATTGAGCACTGCGTAAAGCAAGCTGTTTACATTATTTGCGGCCGAGCTCCCTGCAACTGCTATTGCACCGAAAGAATTTATCGACGACTGAATTACCACATTCGATACTGAAAACATGGATGATTGTATACCGATGGGTATTCCCATAACGAGAATTCTTTTCAGTTCTGCACCGTGAATTTTAATTTTTCTGATATATAATTTATACTCTGCTTCTTCAAAAAGTAGGCAGTAAAAAACGAGTATTGCGGAAACTGCCTGCGAAATTATAGTCGCAGTTGCAATTGCCCGGACTGAAAGATTTAATCCTACAACAAAAAACAAGGTAAGTGATGTTTTTATCGCGCCTGAAATTGCAAGAATTATGAGAGGTCTTTTCGTGTCCCCTTTCGCTCTTAAAACCGCACCGCCGAAATTGTAAATCATGGGGAAAATCATACCGCCGAAAATTATTCTCATATATGAGTCGGAGCTGTTTATAATATCTGCCGGTGTATCTATAAGTGCAAGTAAATCCCTGCTGAATAATACACCGAAAATCCCAACAGACAGGCCGAAAATAATACTCAGCGCCATTGAGGTATGTACTGAGCGGGCAACAGAGTGTTTATCCCTCTCGCCTACCATTTGTGCAATAACCGCACTTACTCCGACAGAAACACCTATCACAACGTTTGTAAGCAGTGAAGAAACGTGGGAGGTTGCACCAATAGCGGCAAGGGTCATACTGCCTGAAAATCTTCCTGCAATAACCTGGTCGATAATGGCATACATCTGCTGCATTAGATTTGTCAGTATAAGGGGAATTGTAAAAATAATTATTTTAGACAAAAGCCTTCCGCTGCTGAAATCTTCCGCTTTTTTCATAACTAAAATGTAGCCTCCTCCAAAGCATGCTGTTTTTTTATTTTTTTAAAGGAGTAGGTAAAGATAACAGTGTTGACAATAGTAACGAAAATCCAGGACAGCGGAAATGACATATATAAAACGGATAAATCTCTATGAGCGGCAAAATATGTATAAACCCACATAATTCGTACAACTACAAGCCCTGTTATAGAACTTATCATTGATTGTACTGATTTGTTAAGACCTTTCAACGAGCCGGAAATTGTATCCATAATTCCGCAAATAAAGTAGGTTGATGCAATTACAACCAGAACCTTATATCCATATTCAACAACCTCACTGTTGTTGGTGAACAGTCCCAGGGCTGCTTTCCCGAAAAGCAAAAATATTGCGCCGAAAGGAATGCCTAATATCATTACAATCAGGCAGCAAATTAACAGAACTTTTAAAATTCTGTCAGGCTTATTTGCCCCGAAATTCTGACCTGTAAAGATTGTGGCGGCATATTGCGGTACAGAAATCATCACATAGAGGATTGCATCTACATTACTTGCCGCAGCAGCACCTGCCACCGCATTTTCGCCAAAACTATTGACGGCTGATTGGATAATCATATTTGATGCGGAAAAAACTGACGATTGAAGAGCGATAGGCAGTCCGATTGCTATAATTTTCTTAAACTCTGCCATGTGAATTTTAACTTCTTTAAAAAGAAATTTATATGGGTATTCGTCCTTTGAGAGAGAATTCATAACCATTATCGCTGAAAAAACTTGTGAAATGATTGTTGAAACAGCAACACCTGCAACATCCATTTTACAAACTATTACAAAGAAAAGATTTAATATAACATTTAATAATCCTGAAATGGCAAGGAATACAAACGGACTTTTTGTGTCCCCTTTCGCTCTTAAAATCGCACTGCCGAAGTTAAATATTGATGAAGCGGGATATCCCGCTAAGATGATAATCATATAAAGTACGGACTTGTCTATTATAGTATCCGGCGTTCCCATAAACCCAAGAACAGGTCTGCATATCACCGTGCCTGTTGCCGCAATAATAATACTGCCGAAAACACTTATAGCCATTGATGTGTGAAGAGCTTTTTTAACACTCTCCTTGTCCCCTGCTCCCTGGTCCTGAGCAATTACTGCGCTTACGCCGATCGAGATGCCGAGAAGAATATTTAAAATCAGATTGACAAAGGAACCTGTTGCACCAACCGCCGCAAGAGAATTACTGCCTGCAAACTTGCCCACAACAAGCATATCCGCCATATTATACAGTCGTTGCAAAAGATTTGAAAAAAGCAACGGAATTACAAAAACAACTATCTTACTAAATAACGGTCCGTTTGTCATATCGACCACTTTTTTTGGCACTTTAAACACCCCGAAATTTCATTATAAATAGAGTTTATACCATTAGCTGTTATATTGCAAGTTTTTTCAATTATTTTCGGCAAATTAAACATAATTGATTATATTTATGCCGATAAAATGTACAAAGTGCGCCTTGAAAATCAAGACGCACTGTTTTTATGTATCAACGGCAATTCCCAATGCCGCATCTTTTTAGAGATAATCTTTAAGTTTTTTGCTTCTTGAGGGATGACGAAGCTTTCTGAGAGCCTTCGCCTCAATCTGCCTGATTCTTTCCCTCGTGACATTGAATTCCTTGCCAACCTCTTCAAGTGTTCTGGAGTGCCCGTCTTCAAGGCCGAAACGAAGCTTTAAGACTCTTGCCTCTCTTTGCGTTAGAGTATCAAGAACGTCTGTAAGCTGTTCTCTAAGGAGCATATAAGATGCAGCTTCAGCAGGTGCAGGAGCGTCCTCGTCGGGAATAAAAGCTCCAAGGTGGCTGTCCTCTTCCTCGCCGATTGGAGTTTCAAGTGAAACGGGTTCCTGAGCGATTTTCATAATCTCTCTGACCTTGTCATAGGTCATATTAAGCTCTTTCGCAAGTTCATCGGGAGTAGGCTCTCTGCCAAGCTCCTGAAGGAGCCTTCTTGATTCTCTGATAAGCTTATTGATGGTTTCAACCATGTGAACGGGAATTCTGATAGTTCTCGCCTGGTCGGCAATAGCTCTTGTTATTGCCTGACGAATCCACCATGTTGCGTATGTCGAAAATTTATATCCCTTGTTGTAGTCAAATTTTTCCACCGCTTTAATGAGGCCGAGATTTCCCTCCTGAATAAGGTCAAGGAACATCATGCCTCTGCCTACATAACGCTTTGCAATACTTACAACAAGTCTGAGGTTAGCCT
>JBAYOS010000080.1:0-7533 GCA_041678125.1 Monoglobales bacterium | reverse complement strand
CATCTCTGCGCATATTCTTCCGCTCCCAAAAGCTTTATCTCTCCGCTTTCATACATGTCAGCAAGCAGGGTATTTTTGACCACAAAAAGTGAGTGCAGTTTGACCGAGTTTACTTTCAGTGCGGACAAAATCTTTGCGCTTTCGATAACGTCCTCACGCTCGTCCCACGGCAAATCGGGTATCAGATGAGCGCAAGTATCAAACCCGTATTCCTTTATCATATGAAGGCAGTCTATAAATTCGGCAAGACCGTGCCCCCGATTTATAATTTCAAGCGTTTTTCGGTTGACCGACTGAAGCCCGAGTTCTATAGAAATATCCAACTTATATTTTTCCGAAATCTTTTTCAGTAATTTAAGATGTTTTTCGGCAACACAATCGGGACGGGTGGAAATGTCAACCCCCACAGTCTGTTCCTCTGCCGCCTCGATTATATATTTTTCAAAACAGTCAATCGGCATATATGTGTTGCAGAAATTTTGGAAATAGGCTATAAATTTTTTCGCTCCGTATTTTTTGCCGATATATTCGGCATTAGTCCTTATCTGTTCGCTTACAGACATATCGGCAGGCAGACTTTCATATCCCGCTCCGCTTTCGCCGCAGAAGATACATCCGCCCTGAGATATTCGGCCGTCACGATTCGGACAGATTCCCGGCAAGTTTACGGGCAGTTTGTAAACCTTTTCTCCGTATCTTTTTTTAAGATATTCGGAATAAACGTTATAGGGCATTATTTGTCACCAAAGCTGATTCCTATTGTTCTTGCCATTTCCACAAGTTCATCGTCGGGTTTAACCGGTCTGAAATTGCGGTTCATATCGTTTGACGGAATAACCTCTTCCAGTGTAACAGTTGTAAGTTTGCCATCTCTTAATGATACCATGTGCTTGTCCTTGCCGCTCATGAGAGCATCTATTGCATAAGAACCGTATCTTGAGCAAAGCACTCTGTCCCCTGCAGTAGGAGAGCCGCCGCGCGCGATATGGGAAAGTGTAACTGCGCGTGCTTCAACGTCCATAAGAGTTTCGCTTATTGCATAGCCGTTATCATCTCTGTCAGAGTTAATAATTGTTTGAAGAGCGGTTGCTATACTGTCGCCGACTCCTTTAAATTTGAAGCCGTCGGGAGAAAGTTCCGTCGCCATGCCTGATGCTTTACCGTCGGGAGATGTAACACCCTCGGAAACAACAACAATAGCATACTGTCTTTTCGTATTAAGCACCTTTTTAACCTTTTCGGCAACAATATTAATGTCATATGGTATCTCAGGAATCAGAATAACGTCTGCCGCTCCTGCAATACCGCTATGAAGTGCAAGATGACCGGCACTTCTGCCCATAACCTCAAGCACCATAATTCTGTGGTGAGCCTCACCTGTTGTTCTGAGGCATTCTATTGCGTCTGTGCATCTGTTTATTGCAGTGTCAAAGCCAAAGGTTACATCGGTTGAATTAAGGTCATTGTCTATTGTTTTCGGAACGCCGACAACCCTAATGCCCATTCTGCTGTAATCTCTGCCCGATGTAAGCGTGCCGTCTCCGCCGACGATTATCATTGCGTCGATACCCGCTTTTTTCAGGTTTTCCACCGCAACATGGGACAGGTTTTCATAAATTATATTACCGTTTTCATCCCTTACAAAACCGTTTTTGTTTCTTTTCGGGTACTTAAACAGGTTGTCCTTGTTTGAATTATATAAAATAGTGCCGCCCTTACCGATTATCTCAGAAACATTGTCTTCACATAATTTTATCATCTGACTTTCTCCCAAGAAAAGTCCACGGTAGCCGTTTTTTATACCCACTACCTCAAGTCCATACTTGTTAATTGCAGTAAGAGTAGCTGCGCGCACAACCGCGTTTAGTCCGGGGGCATCACCGCCGCCTGTCAAAATTGCAATTTTTTTGATGTTGGTCATGTTTCAAAATTCCTTTCTTTAAAAATTTGTAAATTATACTTTTGATATAATATTATTAATTTCTTGTTTATTGTATGAAAAATTAAGTATGTCTATTATAGCGTTTGCGGAAATTCCTGTCGGAAGATCCATAATTTCCAAAAGCTTTGCCCTCTTTGACTTGCTGTCAGGACCGCCCGTAAGCCCGAGCCTGAAAAAATCCGACTTAGTTATATATACGGTCCTATCTTTTTGCTCTGTCGCCGCCTTTAATATGCTTTTCTCAATTATCTTATCATTTATACCTTCAACGCCTAAAAATCCGTCTTTCGAGGCAAATTCTTTTCGTTTTTCAATGCCCTGTATTTGGGGAATATAAGCGTGTTTTATGTTATTATTGTAAGTTATCCCGCAAATATAGTTTCTGATTAAAAATCCTGCTCTGTCAGAATCTGTGAGAACAATAATCCCTTGGGTGTCAGCCAGTTTTCTGAGCAGTTTTTGTTTGCCGGTATCTTTGAAAATATTAAACCCGTTAACTGATACTATTACAGTATCAATAACTTGAGATCCCTTAATTTTATCATATTTTCCTTCGACAATAATCGCTTCTTTTATCTTAATCATAGTTATCTTTAATTAATAATTTTAAGCAGAAAAAGGAGTCGGCGTAATCCGTCGACTCCTAAAACATTACTGTTACTTGTTTTTTGCAAAACACTCGCTGCAGTATACAGGTTTGTCGTTCTTTGGTTCAAAGGGAACCTGAGCTTCAGCCCCGCAAGAAGCACAGGTAATTGTGTGCATCTGTCTTTCGCCTCTAACGCTGTTTTTTCTTGCTACTCTGCATTCTTTGCAACGCATTGGCTCATTCTGGAATCCCTTCTCTGCGTAGAATTCCTGTTCTCCTGATGTAAAGATAAAATCGCATCCGCAATCTTTACATACTAAAGTTTTGTCTTCGAACATGTTTTTAACCTCTCTTTGTTTCTTCATCCCGACATACCTGTAACCCTGCCGAACAGTGCCCTAAGATAAGCTGGACTTTTAATATTTATTTTTTTATAAGCCTTATGGCCAATAAACTATTTATCATCAACAGAACAACTTTCAAGCTTCCGTTTGATACGCTGAAGCGCGTTGTCTATTGATTTAACCGGGCGTTCAAGCATGGCTGCTATTTCCTGATAGCTTTTGCCTGTAAGATAACACTCAAGCACATTTCTTTCAAATTTACTCAGCACTTTTAAAATATGCTCGTCAATTTTCTTAAAGTTTTCGCGCATGATAATATATTCTTCCGGGTTAAAACGGGTATTGCTGTCAATTAAATCGAGCGGCGCACGATCCTCGTCACCATCACTGTTTCCGTAAAGAGAAACATATGAATTAAGCGGAATATGCTTTTGTCTTGTAGCGGCCTTTACTGCAGTTATAATCTGTCTTGTAATACAAAGTTCTGCAAAAGACTTAAAGGATGCCTGCTTTTCAGCATTATAATCTCTTATCGCTTTTATAAGACCAATCATTCCTTCTTGCATTATATCTTCTTTATCGGCTCCACGTAGAAAATATGTTCTGGTTTTAAGTGAAATACAGGTTTTATATCTGTCAACCAATGCCTCAATTGCTTCATCATTACCGAGCTTCGCTTTTTTAACAAGCTCATCATCTGAAGTCTCTGACAGTTTGTTGCCGTGTTCAACAGGCAACTTTTCCATATTTACACCACCAAACTTATTTTTCCTACCCATTGGCTTAATTATATACCCATTCAAGGTTTTTGTCAAGGATTTTATATGTGTTGTTTGTGATTTTCTACAAAAATGATTAAAAAAATTTTTTCTTTTGGTAATTTTTCACAAAAAATCGTCAAATAACACACAAAAATATTACCAATACGCGCCTTCCTCCACCTTATCGAACCCTTTTGGCCTGTCTTTTTCGTCAGGTCTTACCCAGTAATCATTATATAATGCAACGATATCGGGCCTTGAGGCCTCCCAGCGGGCTCCTTTTATTCCGAAAAGTATCTGTGTGAAGCCTCCTAATACAACAGCCTTTTTCCCCATTCTTTTAATATATGCGGCAAGTGGCATTGCATATGCCCCGCAGCCTAGAATTGCAACGTCAAAATCTGCCTCGTCAATCTGTTTTTTCATATATTCGAGAGCGTCCACCCACGAATCAAATCCACAGTCCTGATTATCCGCAGAGGATTGAACCGCCTTTATGGTTTTAAGCTTGAACTCGGGCAATATATCAGGATTTTTAAACAGTTTATCCCTGTTAAGATACTGTTTCTCTATTGTATCGGCAAGATGATGTATTACAAGAACCTTTTTATTTTTAAGTGCCAAAGACCAGGGTCTATTAAAGCTTAACGGTTCAAGCGACCTTGACGGGATTATTACAGCATCTTTAGAATATTTTCTCAAAAAATATTTCTCGCACATGGCGACTCCGCGCCAATAAACTGCCAGATCGGCCTGCGTCATCGCATCAAGATAAGCTTGAGAAAACTTATCCGCAACTTCTTTTGAAGCCGGGAAAATACCCGCAGCGACCCTCCCGCTGTATAATACCCTCCCTGAATAGCCATGCCGAACACCAAGATCAATGAAAATTTTATTCAAGGCAACAAAACACTCGACCGATCCGTTGCGCATCAGCGCAAAAGGCTTGTCCGACATAAGTCCTTCATAGATTAAGTCGTTTGCCCTTTCCATAGAAACCATCCGTCTTTTGCCAAGTTTAAGCTTTCTGTCTTTTATACCAAAAATCTTGAGTTTTAATATTCTTACAGGAAGTCCTATGTAAAATTCCCAAAAGAGCAACGGTTCCTTGAGAAGCTTAATCGGCCTCTTTGCGACACTTAAATACATTTCAGGCTCTCCTCTGCAATTTTAAATAAAGCATCAGCAATCTCATTTTCTTTTACTTTGCAAACTATCTCACCTTTTTTTATTACAAGTCCTTCGCCATTTCCGCAGGCAACGCCAATGTCAGCCTCTTTTGCCTCACCCGGTCCGTTCACCTCGCACCCCATGACCGCAACGGTTATATTCCCGTCAAAGGCTTTAAACCTGTCTTTAACCTGCATAGCAACCTTTTCCAGATTAACCCTTGTCCGTCCGCAGGTGGGACAGGATATTATCTCAACGCCTTTATCCGTTAAGTCAAAGGCTTTTAAAATTTCTTTTGCGGTTTCAACCTCTTTCACGGGGTTCCCCGTCAGAGATACTCTTAAAGTGTTGCCAATGCCCAAGCTCAGTATCGCACCCATTCCCGATGCAGACTTAATAGCGCCCTCAAATCCGCCACCCGCCTCAGTAATTCCGAGGTGCAGCGGAATATCGCTTTCCTGAGCAAAAGCTTTATATGCCTCTATTGTTTTTATAACATTTGAGCATTTCAGCGATACCACAATATCGTAAAATCCATACTTTTCAAGCAGTTCAATATGATTTTTTGCGCTTTCCACTATTGCTAAAGGGGTGGGCGCGCCGTATTTTCCAAGCAGCTTCTTATCGAGCGAACCGCCGTTAACGCCTATTCTTATAGGAATATTCCGCTCTTTTGCAAGGTCGGCAACAATCTTCACCCTATCCTCGCCGCCTATATTACCGGGGTTAAGCCTGATTTTATCCACCCCGTTTTCTATTGATTCCACAGCCAGCCGATAATCAAAATGAATATCAGCCACAAGCGGGATTTTAATTTGTTTTTTTATAGCGGAAATTGCGGCGGCTGCTTCCATATCGGGCACAGCAACTCGCACAATTTCACATCCGGCATCCTCAAGCTCTTTAATCTGACGCACGGTCGCATCAATATCCTGCGTTTTTGTGTTGGTCATACTTTGGATGAAAACCTTGGAGTTTCCACCCATCTGTAGCCCGCCGATATTTACTTTTCTGGTATCTTCACGTAAATACATCTCAATCACCTAAACAGCTTATATATATCGCTTGATGTCACAAATACCATAAGCAAAAGCAAAAGTACAAGTCCAATAAAATGTATTTTCCCTTCCTTCTCTGCAGGAATGGGCTTCCTTCTTATAAACTCTATCAAAAGGAAGAAAATTCTGCCTCCGTCAAGTGCCGGGAAGGGTAATAAATTAAATATACCTATATTTACAGACAAAAGCGCGAACATATAAAGCAGATTGATAATTCCCGTCTGCGCTGCCTGACCGATAAGGACAGTGGTCCCAACAGGGCCTGACATCTGGCTGACGGGGACTTTCCCCGTAACAAGCATCAGCAGCGAATAAATAACAACCCTGACAACAAAAAACATTTCCTTTAAGCCGCAGATAATAGCATTTTTAAAGGTCATATCCTCCACCGACATTTCAATGCCTATAAGATAATCTCCTTCATACAAAACGGGTTTAATTTCAAAATCTTTTTTTGCGCCGCCGCGTTTTATTGTAAGGTCAACGGGCTTTGTCCTGTCAACATTACTCATAAGGAATGAAAAATCCTTATAGTTCCAAACATTTTTCCCGTCAACTGCCACAATTTCGTCTCCAACCTCAATTAGTTCCTTTGCCTGAGAGCCGGGAAGGTCAAGTATTCTGCCGACCTTTAAAGTAACAAAATCAGATTGAAAGGAAAAACAAATTGTCAGCACTATAAAACCTGATATAAGATTAAAAATCGCACCCGCAGCAATAACCGCAAGTTTATTACCTGTCGGTTTATTGTTAAGCGCGCGCTTGTCTTTGGAGTCCTCGTCTTCCCCTTCAAGTTTAACATAGCCTCCCAATGGGAGAAGTCTCAGAGAATACTTGGTTTCTCCCTTTTCCCATTTTAAAAGCTTGGGTCCGAATCCTATCGAAAATTCATGAACCAACACACCGCATCTTTTCGCGACAAGAAAGTGCCCGAATTCATGAATTAAAATAATCAGCATAAATACTGCTATTGCTACCGCGATTGTCAAAACTATGTTCATATTTTCCCATAGCCTTTCTTATTTTTCAATATATTTTTCAGATATTTCACTGTTGATATTTAAAATGTCGTCAAGAGTCGGATTTTTTATAAATTTATGACTGTTCATTTCCTTTTCAACTATCCTCGGTATGTCACCGAAGCGTATTTTCCCGCCTAAGAAAAGTCTGACCGCTTCTTCGTTTGCGGCGTTTAATGCGGCAGGCATGCTTCCGCCCTTTAAAGCCGCGTCAAATGCGAGTTTAAGACAGCCGAAGGTATCGGTGTCCGGTTTGTCAAAGGTAATATTCCCGAGCGTAGGAAAATCTATTTTTTCCGTAAGACAGTATTTTCTTTCGGGATATGTCAGCGCATAGGAAATGGGCAGTCTCATATCAGGAACGGAAAGCTGTGCAATTACCGAGTTATCTTCAAATTCAACCATGGAATGAATAATGCTTTGCCTCTGAATAATAACCTCTATCCTATCTGCAGGCATATCAAAAAGCCATGTTGCTTCTATAACCTCAAGCCCTTTGTTCATAAGTGTCGCACTGTCAACTGTAATCTTCGCCCCCATATCCCAGTTAGGATGTTTGAGAGCTTCCGCCGCGCTTGCATTTTCAATTTCCTCTTTTGTTTTTCCGAAAAATGCGCCTCCGGACGCAGTAAGTATAATCTTTGACGGTT
>JBAYOS010000079.1:0-7758 GCA_041678125.1 Monoglobales bacterium | reverse complement strand
CCCTGTTTTTATTCCGGGGCCAACCATCATAGGTGTAATACCGAATACCTTTTGGAGGGCTTTCTGCATTGTTTTATTAAGCGGCGGCACAACCGATGAAAATATAGCATTTTCAACATCTGAGCTGTGTACCTCATTCAAGTGAATAATATCCTTTATAAGTGCCGCATATTCATCCTCGGTTTTCTTCGGATCGGTCGCAATTCTTGCAACAAATGCTATATCTTCGTTATTAAATCCGCCGATAACCGTATTCGTATTGCCTATATCAATTGTCAATACCATTATATCGCCTCCATATAGTTTTGTCAAGTATCGGTAAATATATTCCCGTTAGTCAATTCTTATATTTTACCTTGTAATTCTCTGTATAAGCCCTCAGCCCACAATTTACAACCGTAAGCATTCGGGTGTCCGCCGTATTTTGCAAACTCTATGCCTTTTTCCTCATCGCATAAAATCGGAACAACATCAAATACAAAATCACAGATTTTTGACAGCTCATTTTTAATATAATCATTTACATTCAGCCAGATATTTTTTCTTCCCTCGTCATAGTCAAACGGCGGAATTGTCTGAACAATTACTTTGATGCTTTGTTCTTTCAGTTTTTTTACAGTATAAGTGAGGTTATTAATTATCTGATTCTGCGAATAGCCCTGCAGAATGTCGTTTACTCCAAAACAAATTAGGACAACATCAGACTGCTTTGCTTTAAAGAGCCACGCACCGTCACTTGCGGCATCATCCGCGCGGCCAAACCCGAGCCCGAGATTCCAATATGAATAGTCTGTGCCAAGCAAATCAGCAAGACGTGCATTCCAATGTGTGTATGAATTCTGCTCTGTTCCGATTCCCTGAGTAATTGAATCTCCGAAAAATGCAATTCGTTTTTTGACCTCTCTGTCACAGCCTATCATACTCGCAAAAGGCAAATGGTTATCATACACCCATTTATTGTCCTTATAAATAAACACAGGCAACAAGGTTTCTTCATGATAGGGAATCATTTTACCTCTGAAAGAAATTTCAATGCAAACAAACTGATTATCCTTTATGTCAAGCAATATCGGGTCAGACGAAAACATTTCGCCTGGCATAACTGTTTTCGAAGAATGACCACCAAACGACAGAGGTGTGAAACTATCAACCTCTACCATTTCACGAACATTGCAGACATCACAAATACCAATCTGTGCACTTTCTATCACCCATTCATCACACACAATGTTTTTGTGACTTTTTTCCCCGTCCGAATATGTCGAATCAATTATATTGGAAAAAAGGATTGAATAGTTATATTTTCCACCCTTGAAAATCTTGTAAAAAACTCTTCCGGTATTTATTTCCGTCTCAATTTCATTTGTAAAAAACAGCTGATTTCCGCTTCCTGCCAAAGTGTTGGATGTAAACTTACTAAAATATTCCATATTTATTTTACCTTTCAATAAATCCTTTTACACCATCGTTGAAAGTCCGATTACAATCGGCATTGTAACAATCGAAATAAGCGTAGTTAATGAAACCATCGCTGAGGACAATCCCGTATCTCCGCCGAATTTTTCGGAAAACATTGCGGTGACAGCCGCGCTGGGTGCTGACGCCGCAATAACACAAGCTATCAGCACGCTTCCTCTTATCCCGAAAAGATAAAGTCCGCCAAGCATTATGAGCGGCGAAACGACAAGCCTTAAAAACATAGAAACGTATGCACTCGCACCCTTTATTTTAAGACTTGCATTTGCAAGGTGAAATCCCACAATTACCATTGGAATCGGAGTGTTAAGCGAGGCTAAAAACCCTATCGGCTCAGATACAACAAACGGGATTTTAACCGATAATAAAAATATTATAAGTCCTATCAAGGTGCCGATTACTCCAGGGTTAACAATAATCTTTTTAACCGAAATATTTTTTGAATCCCTGCTCATCTCAATAATGCCGTACGTCCATAAAATAACCTGAAATATTGCAATATATGTAGCCCCGTAAAATACGCCTTCCTTTCCTAATAATGCGCTCTGCAGCGGAAGTGACATATATCCGCAATTAGAAAAAACCGAGCCGAAAATAAGCGTTTTTTCTCTCCTTTTATCCTTGTCACGAACAAAAATATGAGCCAGAAGTATGTTTATTGCAAAGGACAAAATTGTTGCCGCAATAGTTGCTAAAAGTCCGAAAAGCATTCCTTTGTCAAATTCTCTTTGATATGAATTTATCAGTACACAAGGCGTGACAATATACAGAACAAAATTTGTCATATCCTTCACGCCCGACAATGTAAGAAGCTTAATTTTATTGCAGACAAATCCGACTGCAATAAGAATAAACAAAATAAAAACATAGCTCCCCACTGTCATAATATTTCCAAACATATTATCTCCGTTCTAAAACCATTTTCAGTATCATTATGCATAAATTTTTCAGTCAAGTATAATTTCAAACTGCTCCTCAGGTTTTAAATCAACAACCGTGCAATCGTTTGCATAAGTACATTCGGGTAGAATGATAAGTGCTGTCAGACTATCATTATTTGCCGGAAGCGGCGCAAGATGCCAGATTGCTGTGTTCATTTTAATAAGCGTATGCTTCGGCACTATAAATGCTTTAACATATTCAGGAACGGGTGTCCCTGCAGATGCAGGAGCAACGTGAAGTATCATATCATCGTCAAGCGGCATAACCATTTCCCATGTGGTTGTATGATATTCCTGCTGAGTTATAACCATTCTTTCAGGTTTTTTTACAATAATTGGCGAATATCCTACTCTGTGGTTTGAATCCGCCACAACTCTGTCAGGGAAAAATTTGTGAAGTTCACCGCAAAGTGCATATCCGTCTGCGTTTGTCATTGTGTAATACTGACCGAACGGTGCAAATTCCTCGCGTGATAATTTAACTGCTTTGATTGTTTTCATGATTTGTCCTCCAAAGTTATTTATATATTATTTAATAAAATTGTCCCGGGTCCGAATGATTTTTTTGCCTCTTGAAAAATAAGTCTGCCGAAAAAGTCGGGCACATGAAAATCGGCAATATCCGTTATTACCTCCGACCAGCAGGCGAAATGCGGATGGTCAGTTTCCTCCCCGCATTTATAGAAGTTACCTTTTGCTATGTTGGTCGAGTTGTCCAGTGAAAGCTCCTCAATATTCGGGTACCACTTATCTATAAAGCTAAAGGGGATATAATATTTCACAGTCCAATCGCCGTCATTCGGAACGGAAACAATGTCAAACGTCTTTCTGTCCTCTGTAATTAGTGTTCTGTCATGGCGGCCTGTTCCAATTCCGATGTGCATAACTCCTTCAGGGTTTACTTCAAAATTCAAATACCTTGCGTCCCACGGTGTTGGTTTGAAGAAAAACTCCATACAGCTGTCCTCGCAAACCTCGCCGTTTTCCTCTTTAATTTCCGAGCGAAGATTTTTTTCCTCAGTATGCATCAAAACGCTGAGCCCCTCCGGACCTTCCAAAAGCTTAAAAAAAGTTTTCGGGCTGGGGAAAAGCCCATCGCCGCTTAAATTCTTATCAATATATCCCGTTTGCGCCTTATCCCATTCCGGCGAATAAATACCGGGATTTATCTCATTTGTTTTTGCTATAAAATACTCCATATTCTCCATAATTTCTCCGTTATCTTATAAAGTTTGTTCTAATCTGTTTTTCTCTTTCGGGAATTGTAATTCCGTTTTTCTTTCCAAGCTCAAAACACTTCAGCATCCACGCCATATTGTTTCCGAGAGTTCTCATGGTCTGCAGACCCTCCTCGTCCTTTCTGACATCCTCGGGTGTTGAGCCATGAACCTGATTCCAATATTGCGACGTGGCTATGGGCATAGAGCTTATTGCAAAATACTTGTTTAAAACGTCAAACGCCGCTGTTGCGCCGCCTCTGCGGCAGGATACAACCGCTGCGCCGACCTTACCTGCAAACCCGCTGCCTGCAAAGAAAAGTCTGTCCAAAAATGCGCAAATCTGACCGCTGGGCGCGGCATAATAAACAGGCGAGCCCACAACGATACCGTCGATTTCGGGCAGTATATCAATAATCTCATTAACTTTATCATCGTTCACAAAACATTTACCTGTTTTTTTGCAGCTTCCGCAAGCTATACATCCCGCAATCGGCTTTGTTCCTATATGTACGGTTACTGTTTCAATACCGTTTTTCTCCAAGGTTTTTGCAACCTCGCAAAGCGCCTCGTTAGTACAGCCCTCTTTATGCGGGCTTCCGTTTATCAGTAATACTTTCATACAAATCCCATACCTTTCTTTCCAAAAATATTAATTCTGAATATAATCGGAGAGTATTATATTATTCTCCTTTACTTTTTTCTAAAAAAATTCTTTTACGGTAATCGCTCGGCGGTACGCCGAATCTTTCCTTAAACCGTCTTGAAAAATAAAACTGGTCGCAAAAACCGAGCTTCTGACTTATTTCATTGATTGACAGGTACCCTTTATTAAGCAGGCGCTTCGCCTTGAAAAATACCATGTCGTCAATGTACTTGCCGATAGAAATTCCGGTTTCGTTTTTGAAGTCTTTTCTCAGCTTGCTTTTTGAGATAAACAGTTTTTCCGAAACAATTTCCGTACTTAAGCTAATTTTTGTGTTACGGTGGATATATTCCATCGCTTTTTTTACCCCGTCTGAATATTGTTTTATGGGAACACTGTTAAAATTATATTTTTCAAGCATTCTGTGAAGTGTTTTATAAATGATAAGTTTAAGCTTGAAAAGCTTAAAATAATCGTCCGTTTCAATGCAGTTCAACAGCTCATCAAATTCATTTGCCTCAAATTCAATCTCGCAGATGCTTTTTACATTTGAAAGAAGGTCATAGCGCTCAAGCGTATTTATATAAATATGGAAAAAAATCTTTTCAATCTTTTCGTCAGTTGAATAGTCAAAGATGCAGTCAGCGGGAATGAGATATATATGTCCGGGTTTTGTTTCAATCGTCCTGCCTTCGCAGACAAGAGTGCCTGAGCCATCTTTAATAAAATAAAGCCTTGAAAAAGGGTCACAGACATTCTTGTTCCTCCATGTGTTATCCAGAATAGCATATGCCGCATAGTCTATTTCAATTCCGAAACCGCTTAGCCCATAATTTGTTTTTCTAAGATACATGACAAAATCTCCATATTTATTGTTAAAAAATTAATATGCATAACTTCGTGTCTGCAGTATATTTAATATGTATTCTATTCAATAATACAATTTTACAATTATACATCTGTATTGTCAAGTACTTTTTGAAAGGAAGATAACAAATGTCAAGCTATAAAATCAAAAAAACTCCGGGTAACCACGAATGGTTTGTCGCCGACAGATTCGGTATGTTCATTACTTTCGGTCTTTATGCTTTGCCTGCCCGTCATGAATGGGTCAAAGATGTCGAAAACATTCCAGATGAAAAGTATGATCTTTATTTCAAGCACTTTAATCCCGATATGCTGGATATGAAGGATTGGGCACGTCAGGCAAAAGCGGCAGGTATGAAGTACGCTGTTTTAACAGCAAAACACATTGATGGTTTTTGCCTTTTTGACACAAAATATACCGACTACAATTCAATGAACACCCCTTACGGCAAGGACATAGTCAGAGAATATGTTGACGCTTTTAGAGCAGAGGGTTTGAAGGTGGGGCTATACTATGCTCTTATTGACTGGCACCATCCTGACTTTACAATTGACTATCTTCATCCGAAACGTCGTGATCCCGATGCCGTGGAACAAAACAAAAGCCGCGATATGAAGAAATACGCACAGTATATGCGTGATCAAGTAACTGAACTTATGACCGGTTACGGAAAGATTGATATTTTGTGGCTTGACTTTTCGTATGCCCGTCCCGAAAACGGGCTTTACTTTAACGGTCTGCCCATTCCCGAAGGTATCGGCGGCAAGGGCAAAGAGGATTGGGAATCGGAAAAGCTTGTTGAAACAGTTAGAAAATATCAGCCTCATATTCTCATAAACGACAGACTTGAAATTGACCAGGACCTTGTTACTCCCGAACAGAGACTTCCGACAAAATGGCCAACGCACAATCAGACAGGCGAAAAAGTGCTTTGGGAATCTTGCCAGAATTTCTCTAACTCCTGGGGTTATTACCGCGATGAGCTTTCCTGGAAATCACCGCGAGTTATTATTGACAACCTCATAAACACTGTTTGTCTGGGCGGAAACCTTATTATGAACGTCGGCCCTACCGGAAGAGGTTATTTTGACTACCGTGCAGAAGAAGCACTTAAGATTTATGCCGACTTCATGAAATATAATTCACGTGCGATTTACGGTTGTACTATGGCTGAACCAGAGTTCAAAGAACCGCGCGGCTGCAGACTTACTCAAAGCATGGACGGCACACGTCTTTACCTCTTCCTTATGGAATATCCATATAGAAGCATTGAGGTTGAAAATCTTGGTGACAAGGTTGAATATGCACAATTCCTGCATGACGCAAGTGAAATACTTATTAATAACAGCCCCGTTAAAACAATGGCGCACAGAAACTATTCTGAGCGTGAGGAAGTATATAACTCCTGCAAATTTATTATTCCTGATGTAAGACCTAATATCTCCGTTCCCGTTATTGAAATTTTCCTCAGACAAAGTGAAAATGACTTCCGGGCAAGTGCCTTGTCAAAAGATATTATTGCTGATGCACAGCACTGAAAAGCAGGTCTATATTTTCAAGCACTTTTGGAAAGGAAGATAACAAAATGTCAAGCTACAAAATCAAAAAAACTCCGGGCAACCACGAATGGTTTACCGCCGCCAGATTCGGCATGTTCATTCACTCCGGTCTTTATGCTTTACCCGCACGAAGCGAATGGATTAAAAGTTTTGAAAGCATCCCGGACGAAAAATATGATCTATATTTCAAATATTTCAATCCCGATATGCTGGATATGAGGGATTGGGCGCGTCAGGCAAAGGCGGCAGGTATGAAATACGCTGTTTTAACGGCAAAACACCATGAAGGTTTTTGCCTTTATGACACAAAATATACCGACTACAATTCCATGAACACCCCTTACGGTAAGGACATTGTCAGAGAATTTGTTGACGCTTTCAGAGCAGAGGGATTAAGAGTCGGACTTTATTATTCACTTATTGATTGGCATCATCCCGATTTTACAATAGATTATCTTCACCCGAAACGTAACGATCCCGATGCTGTGGAACAGAATAAAAAACGTGATATGAAAAAATATGCACAGTATATGCGTGACCAACTGACCGAACTTATGACAGGCTACGGGCAGATTGATATTTTGTGGCTTGACTTTTCATATGCCCGTCCCGAAAACGGGCTTTACCATAACGGTCTGCCCATTCCCGAAGGCATCGGTGGTAAGGGAAAAGAGGATTGGGAATCGGAAAAGCTTGTCGAAACGGTCAGAAAATATCAGCCGCAGATTCTCATAAATGACAGACTTGAAATTGACCAGGACCTTGTTACTCCCGAACAAAGACTGCCGACCAAATGGCCGACACATAATGAAACAGGCGAAAAGATGCTTTGGGAGGCTTGCCAGAATTTTTCCAATTCCTGGGGTTATAACCGTGATGAGCTGTGCTGGAAATCACCGCGAATTCTCATTGATAATCTCATTAACACCGTTTGCATGGGCGGAAACCTTATTATGAATGTCGGCCCGACTGCAAGAGGTTATTTTGACTATCGTGCAGAAGAAGCTCTTAAGGTATATGCTGATTTTATGAAATATAATTCCCGTGCGAT
>JBAYOS010000078.1:0-7919 GCA_041678125.1 Monoglobales bacterium | reverse complement strand
TACAAAATCAGCGACAGCTGCACGGTATATAACGCTCAATATAATGTTATTACTCTGGATGAGGCTATAAAGGACGGCGCGCTTAATCTGCAGGCGTATGTTGATAAGCACAGCAGTACCGTGCGAGTAATAAAAGCATTAAAAAAATAATTTTTTACCCCAATGATTCGTCATTGGGGTTTTTGGTTGATAAGATTATTTATAACAACTAATATATGATTGACTTTTACATTCATTCTGTTATACTGAATTTATAAGCAGGAGGATGATGGTATGAAATGCTCATTCGATTTAAATAACAAAAACAGAGCGGAGTTTGAAATATTGAACAACACTCTCACCCTTTCGGTTAATGTAAACGGACAAAACCACACGTTAACTTTTTTGGACGAAATCCGTCCCCAAAGATATTTTTACGATGCAAGTGCATATACGGAAGAAAAAGTTGTCCCGACCTTCAGTGACGGTTCGGAAGTAAAAATACTTGATAATATGCTTGAAATTACAACACATATTACCAACAGGCTGACAGCTGTCAACACATTTATAATGTGTAAAGATCAGGCGTCAATCTTGCTTGAAACCTATTTTATAACCGTTGGCAAGGTTTATGACTGTTCAGGCTGTTTCGGCAAAATACGGGTGAACTGCGACGGTTTTGACAAGGTTGGCGGGGGAGATATTCCCGAATTTTTCGAACTTAAAATGACCGACCCCAACTATGGCTTTTCAGGCTATATGATTTTCAAGGGGGAGGAAAAATATTTAAAGGTCAGCGGCGGCAGTTGCGTAAATATGTTTCGCGATATTATAGATCCTCATATGTTTTCGATGTCTTTCAACGAGGATTTGTCATTCTTCGGTGAATCAAATCCGCTCAGAACAGCTTACACATTTGAGGAAACAGATTTGCCGCTTCCTTTCCCCGAAAAGAAAAAGGGCAAGAAAATCCCGGCTGAAAATGAAATAAAGAGCGGCGACTTGACCGTAGGATATAATATAAAAAATGACGGTGCGGTTTTCGTTTTTGACGGAACCTTGCGCCCGATTAACTCACTGCTTTTAAAAAATGTTAACACAGGTGAGGATTTTTATTGTGACACCGCTTCCGATTGGGAAAATGTTTCTGTTTCGGAAACAGGTAATAAAACCGTTTTCACCTTCAAAAATCCATATAATATTAAAGATTTTATGCTTATTTTATCTGCTGAGAAAATTATAAGTAAGAACAGAATTGAATGGTCGGTTGAAGTCATCAATAACACAAATGAATATACGTTGATGTGGTGCGGATACCCGAGAATGTATTATTCTTCTGTTGAAAAATGCGACCTTTTCCGCCCATGTCACGGAGGTGCGGTTATCAAAAATGTCAACAGCTGTGACACATTTAATTCGGGCGCATATCCGTCGGGATTCAACTATCCTATGCCATATTATGCGATTTATCCAAACACTTCAAAAACTGACGGAAGATATTATGCTGTTCACGATGAAAACGGCGCGCTAAAGGATTTCTATGTTGTTTGCGACTCGTTCGGTCAGATAAGGATGAGCTGTAGATTTACCTGTGAAAATTACACAAAGGCAGGTAACTCTCAAAAACTGCCCGGCAAAGCAATTTTCCAAAAGCTTGACGGGGACTGGTATGATGCCGCAGGCATTTATAAAGAATTCGTTTCAGGTTGCGACTGGTATCCAAAAGCAGGGGAGAACGGCAGGGATAATATCCCTACATGGATGAAGGATATTCCGTTTTGGATTATGGACTGGATGCCCAACGAATCGAAATATGAAGAGCCAATTCCTGTGAATTTAAGACCAAATGACCCTGACTACAATGAAAATTCTTGGTTTGAAACACCTATAAAATTAAGAAAAGAGCTTGGTGTGCCAATCGGGTTCCATCTATATAACTGGCATGGAATACCGTTTAATAATGACTATCCGCATTTTCTCCCCGCAAAAAAGGCACTTCCGAAAGGTCTTGAAAAACTTAAAAATGCCGACATTCGGATTATGCCTTACACAAACGCACTTTTGTGGGATAATAAGGACAAAATTGACCAAGATTTTAGATTTACAAAGGATGCTTTCGTGGGTGCGGTTAAAAATGAGCATGGCCGGCAGCACATTTTAAAATATGCATCTCACGAGCCTGACGGGGAGCTTTGTCAGCTTTCGCCCATGTGTCCGTCGGCAAAGGTTTGGAGAGATGAGCTGAAGGACCTGATTTCTCGCATGTTTAACGAATATGATTTTGATGCAATTTATCTTGATCAGATAGCGGCAAGAATTCCTCATCTTTGTATGGACGAAAACCACGGTCACCCCTTAGGCGGCGGCAGTTGGTGGCAGAAAAATTACCGCGAACTGCTTAAGGAAATCAACACCGTCAAACCTGAGGGAAAAGCATTTACAACTGAGGCAAATGCCGAGGTTTATGCAGACGATATAGATGGATTTTTGTCTTGGGCGTGGATTGCTGTTACAAACTATGTTCCTGCATTTATGCACATTTACGGCGGGAAAACAGTTGTTTTGGGCAGAAATGCAAATGGTTATATGAAGGATAACTTAAATTACTGGAAATATCACATTGCTCAAGGACTTGTGGCTGGCGAGCAGCTTGGCTGGATTAATTCCGACTTTGTGTATGTTGAAGAAAAGCTTAAGTTTGCTAAAAATATTGTAGGATTCAGATATGAAAACAAGGAGTTTTTCAGAGGTGCGTTTCCGCTCCGTCCGCCGATTGTTAAGGCTGAGGAGAAGGACAAATTCTGTTCGGGTATCGGTATGGGCTGGCAGGGAGTTCTTCATCAGCCATATCTCTGTACGGGTATTTTGGCAAGCGGAAATAAGAGGAAAATGATTGTTGTCAATATTGCAAACAGAGAAGTGACAAATGATATTACTTTCCGCGCGGATGAAGCTTTGCTTACAAAAGACAACCACATCGTATGCGGAGAGGGAAGGGCAGAATTTATTTCCGATGATACCATTAAATTTGCTTTGCCTGAAAACGGTGTTATAGCACTTGACTGGGAGGTTTAAAAATGCTGAAAACCGAAATGAGAAATGAGCTGACAACTCATATTGATAAGATGTCAACACTTGAAATGCTGCAGATTATAAATAACGAGGACAGAAAGGTAATTGATGCGGTAAACGCCTGTTTACCCCAGATTGCAAAAGCTGTTGATGCTGTTGCAGACGCCTTTAACAGGGGCGGCAGACTGTTTTATATAGGTGCAGGAACCTCGGGCAGACTTGGCGTTATTGATGCTGCCGAATGTCCTCCTACATACGGGGTCCCGCGTGAACAGGTACAGGGTATTATTGCAGGAGGACTTAAAACAATGGCTCAGGCAAGCGAAAATGAAGAGGATAACAGGGAAGCGGGCATCAATGACTTTATGGAAAGAGGTCTAAAAAAGGAAGATGTTGTTCTCGGAATTTCCGTTGCAGGCGGAGCGGCTTATGTTATAGGTGCGCTTGAAAAGGCGAAGGAGATCGGCTGCACGACAATAGGGCTGACGGGAAATGAGGGAAGCAAAATTTCGCAGATTGCCGATATTTCTATCGCTCCCGACACCGGTGCCGAGGTTATTACAGGCTCAACCCGTATGAAGGCAGGAACCGCACAAAAGCTTATTTTAAATATGATATCAACCTGCAGTATGATTAAAACGGGGAAGGTTTATGAAAATCTTATGATTAATCTTCGGCCTGTAAACGAAAAACTTACAGACAGAATGGTCAGAATCGTCGTAGAAATTTTGGGATATGATTATGACAGGGCAAAAGCAAAGCTTGAAGAATATGACTGGAACATAAGAAAGCTTGTGGAAGGAGAAAAACAATGAGTTTTGAAGTCAATAGATTAAAAGCATCGGACCTTGACGAAATTGTTTCTTTTTTAAACAACGTGTTTTCCGAGCATAACGGTACGGAAATGCGTTTCGAAAAGAAATTCCCCAGAATTTTTAAAAGCATAGACGAAAATATGTCCTGGCATTATGCCGTTAAGGATAACGGAAAAATCTGCGGCGCCGCCGCAAGTTATCCGCTTGAGTATTATGTCGGCGACGAGGTGCTTAAAATTTCCGCAGGCGGAAATGTTGCAGTATCGAGTGACTATCGAAATCAGGGAATAATGCAGATTGTAATGAATAAAATTGCCGAGGATTTGCCAAAGGAGAACTTTGATATTGCATATCTGCACGGCGACAGAGTAAGATATCGTACCTTTGGTTTTGAAAGATGCGGCGTTGAATATTCGTTCAGTTTTATAAAACCGAAACAGACTCCGAATGAGTATTCCTTCTCCGATTTAAGAAATGAACCCAAAGAAACGGTTGATATAATTTCCGAAATTGCAAAAAATCAGCTCAGCGGACTTAACCGCAAAAGCGAAGAATATATTGATTCATTAACTGCTCAGATGAGAACTCCCTATATTATAAAAGACAGCGAAAAGAGCATTGTCGGGTTTATGTCTGCAAACACAGAGGAAAGTCATATTGCAGAGATAGGTTTGACCGATTACTCCATTTTTAAAGATATTATCTCCGATTTTATGCATTTTGCACAGCTTAAGAGAGCGGTTATGGGTGTGCCTGCGTATGAGTATAAAATTGTAAAAGAGGCTATTGATTTTGCCGACAGATACCAGATTATTCAGCCGGGCAATTTCCGCGTAATAAACTTTGAAAAAACTGTTCGCGCATTTATGAAGGCGAAGGGAAAATATTCACCTCTTGCAAACGGCAGTATGGTTATAGATTCGGAAATTTTCGGCATATGGGAATTTTCAAATTCTAATGGCAAAACTTCAGTAAATAAGACCGAAAAAGACGCGGATATAACGTTAGAAGGCTATTCCGCTTATCCTTTTATATTCGGAACTTCTCAGCCTGTCAATTTGGATGCGGAAGAAAATATAAAACTTCTTGCGGCAAATTGGTTTCCGCTCCCACTTTATTGCCCGTATTTGACATAAAACTCTTTACATGGTGCAGTTATTATGCTATAATTGTGGGCAAGGAGTTGAAAAAATTGTCAGAATTTTTAGAAATCATAATGATTGTCAGTTTCGGCGCTTCATGGCCTTTTAATGTTATAAAGTCCTTTAAAGCCAGAACGACAAAAGGGAAGAGTTTACTTTTTCTTGTTTTAATCCTTTCCGGATATGCTGCAGGTATTGCATCAAAATTTGTAAATCCCGCATATATGGCTGATTTTGCAAAGAAATGGTATGTACTTTTCTTTTATGTACTTAATTTTATCATGGTTGCGGCAGATCTTATTTTATATTTCAGAAATAAAGCAATCGATAATAAAAGCTGAAAAAGAGGTGTTCAAAACCAGAACACCTTTTTTTATAAATAAAAAAAGCAACAAGCTAATCTAAAATTAACCTGCTGCTTTTTGGTGCGAAAGACGGGACTTGAACCCGTATGGTTGCCCACACGCCCCTCAAACGTGCGCGTCTGCCAGTTCCGCCACTTTCGCAAGCGACTTATTTATTATAGCAAACTATTTTTGTTTTGTCAACACTTTTTCAATAAAATTTTTTAAAAAATTATCTCTTGACATTTTTCGATAAAAAGAGTAAAATAGTATTGATACAGAGATTAGGAGTCGTATCAAAACAAAGGCATACCTCGTGCCTTTGTTTTGGTGCGCTTTTTTTATGCTCAAAAGTGAAAGGAATGTGTTTTATGTTTGATGTAGCTATAATAGGCGCCGGCGTTGTGGGTGGAATGATTGCAAGAAAGCTGTCCTCATATAAGCTGAACATTTGTATATTAGAAAAGGAAAATGATGTAGCAATGGGCGCATCAAAAGCAAACTCGGCAATAGTTCATGCAGGCTTTGACGCTAAGGAAGGCAGTCTTAAGGCGCAGTTAAATGTAAAAGGCTCGGAAATGATGGAAAAGGTAACAGGTGAGCTTGGAGTAAAATACCAAAGAAACGGGTCGCTTGTTTTAGGATTTGACGTTGAAGATAAAAAAACGCTTGAAATTCTTCTGGAAAGAGGCATAAAAAACGGTGTTAGGGGCTTGGAGATAATAGATAAATCCCGTCTTGCCGAACTTGAAAAGAATATATCGGACAAGGCGATTTTCGCTCTTTATGCACCTACAGGCGCAATAGTATGTCCTTATGAGCTGACGGTTGCGGCAATTGGAAATGCAATGGATAACGGCGTGGCGCTGAAATGCAACTTTAAAGTTGATGAAATAAAAAAGCATGACGGGTATTTTGAAATAAACTCGGAAAACGATTCGGTTATGGCAAGATATATTATCAATGCGGCAGGACTTTTCTCGGATGAAATTGCAAAAATGGTCGGCGATAATTCCTTTGAAGTTAACCCGAGGAAAGGCGAATATATCCTGCTTGACAAAAAGTGCGGTGAAATGGTAGGTCATACTATTTTCAGAACGCCAAGCAAAATGGGTAAGGGTATTCTTGTTTCGCCGACTGTTGACGGGAATTTGATTTTAGGACCTACTTCTGTAGATGTTGAAGATAAAGATGATAACTCCACAACCGCCGAGGGCTTTGAAAAAATAATAGCCCAAGCGGGAATTTGCATAAGCGGGATTCCGCTGGGAAAAACAATAACGTCCTTTTGCGGACTTCGTGCCGCAGGGGATACGGGCGATTTCATAATAAATTCTCCCGAAAAAAGGTTTATAAATGTTGCGGGTATTGAGTCGCCCGGACTTACAGCATCGCCTGCCATAGCAGAATATGTTGCTGATTTATTGGTTGGTCAGGGGCTTGATTTGGAACAAAATGAAAGCTTTACCCCATATCGTAAACCAATGCATGCATTCAGAGAAATGTCAATAATAGAGAAAAATGAAATAATAAAAGGTAATCCCGCTTACGGAAGAATTGTGTGCAGATGTGAGGGGGTCACCGAGGGGGAAATTATTGAAGCCATCAGAACAAACCCAAAAGCAAATGACCTTGACGGGGTAAAACGCAGAACAAGAGCGCAGATGGGCAGATGTCAGGGCGGATTTTGCGGTCCGCAGATTGTTGAGATACTTTCAAAGGTACTAAATATTCCTTATGAAAATGTTACAAAATTTGGCGGCAGCTCTTATATAAATATTGGAAAAACAAAGGAGAAGGTGTAAAATGACAGACCTCGTAATAATAGGTGGCGGTCCTGCGGGAATGAGTGCGGCGGTTGCGGCTTATGAAGCAGGAATTAAAGATATAATTATCCTTGAAAGAGATGACAGACTGGGCGGGATTTTAACCCAATGCATCCACAACGGATTCGGACTCCATAAATTCGGTGAAGAGCTGACAGGCCCCGAATATGCATGGAAATATGAAAAAAAGGTTAGGGAATACGGTATACCGTTTAAACTCGGTACTATGGTTTTGGACATAACAAGGAATAAGGTTATAACGGCGACCAATTCTCGCGACGGGATATTTGAAATTAATGCAAAGGCAATTATTCTTGCAATGGGTTGCAGGGAAAGACCGAAGGGTGCGCTTAACATTCCCGGCAAAAGACCTGCAGGTATTTACAGCGCAGGGACAGCGCAAAAATATATTAATATAAAGGGTGTTATGCCGGGAAAAAGTGTTGTAATTTTAGGCTCGGGCGACATCGGACTTATTATGGCTCGGCGCATGACGCTCGAGGGCGCAAGGGTCAAGGCGGTATGCGAAATCATGCCTTATTCGGGAGGTCTGTCGCGAAACATAGAGCAATGTCTTAATGACTTTGACATTCCGCTGAAGCTTAGCCATACAGTGACGGAGATTCACGGAAAGGACAGGGTCACGGGTGTAACGATTGCAAAGGTTGACGAAAACAGAAAACCGATTCCCGGCACAGAGGAATATATTAAGTGTGATACCCTGCTTTTATCTGTCGGACT
>JBAYOS010000077.1:0-7966 GCA_041678125.1 Monoglobales bacterium | reverse complement strand
TTGTTATTACAAGAATGACTGCGTTTTTTACAATCGCATACACAAGATATCTTACCACAATAACCGAACATGAGATCATAATAATTTGTTTCAGCCTGAAATTATTGTAAATCCTGTTAAAATAAAAGAAGAAGGGCAGCTCGCTGAAAGCATTTAAAAATGCCATCATTCCCCAGATGCTTTTGTCAAGACCCAGCTCGTCAGTTATATAATTCGGAAAGAAATTCTGATAATAACCCCATGCAAAAAAAGGAAGTGCAATCACTATTATCAAAAACCAAAGCTCTTTATTTTTTAATGCGGAAGAACTATCTTTAACGTCAGTTTTTTCTTCATGCGAAACTTTTTTAATTTTGGGCATCATTGCAACAAAAATTGATGCCAACACCGCCGAAATGACAAATATAACAAATGATGTTTCGGTTTTTGCAAAAAGTGTCACAAACCATGCCATAAGTCCGTAAATAAGGGCTCCCATTATTCTGAAAAACCCGTAATTCATGCGAAACTTTTCAGCCGACCTTATTGTAAGGACATCAATCAGTGAGCCGAAAGAGGACTGAAAAAAAGAAAACCCTATAAGCATAGCGGCGGTAAAATAAAAATTAGAGCTTATCCGCAAGCTTAAATACATGACTGCCGCGCCTATTGCAAGCACAATCATAATTGAGTTTTGATTTTTCACTCTGTCGGTAACGTTACCCCAAAATAAAGGTGCAATACACATCAGAAGTGGTGGAATTGCAAGGAGATAACCCATTTCAACACTGTCAAAAAATTGTGAGAGATATAGCGGTAATATAGTAATAATTCCATTCAGTCCGTATATAAGACCGTTTGAAAAAAAAGTAGAAGTTTTTTGCAAAGAATGATTCATTGTGTTATACCTTTCAGAGAAATTGCAAACTCTATTCTACCATAACCGAAAACCTATGTCAATCTTTAAACAGCAATATCCCCTATTTTTTGACCATTTTCGAAAACGTGCTTTACAAGCTCGAAAGCATCCGAAACATACTCCACACTTATCGGCAGTTTGTCAAAATTCTCCTGCTTGTTGTCTTCCGGAATAATTACTGTCTGGGCACCTGCCGAAATTGCACCGCTGATTTTTTCGGCTACCCCTCCGACAGGTTTAACCTTTCCGCAGATTGATATTTCACCCGTCATTGTGACGGCAGAGCTTACAGGCAAATTTGCTGCAGCGGAGTATAGCGCACAAAAAATTGCAATTCCCGCTGAAGGTCCGTCAACAAAAGTGCCGCCCGGGATATTGATATTTACCCTTTTTTCTATGAGGTCAATGCCGAAATCCTTTTTCAAAACTACAAGCGCATTTGCAACAGATGCCTTTGCACTTGAAGTTTTTTCAAGCTTCCTGCCCTTTATTTCAACACTCTCACCCTCCGTAATACCGCTTAAAAAGATTCCCGTTCCCTCGGAAATCACAGCCTCAACGTCAATAACAATTCCCCTGCTGCCCGCAACCGCAAGACCGCTGATACAGCCGCATCTTTCTTCATTTTCCAACTTTTTATCTATTCGTTTAGAATATTTTCCCGTTTCGATTACCCATTCAATATCTTCCACCGACAACTCATCTCGGTGTTCAATCATACAAAGACTTATCGCCGTTTGAACCATATTGACCGCATCTCTGCCGTTTGAAGAATAGTCAGATACTATTGAGCATATTTCGGGTGCGGCTTTAAAACCGCTTCGTTCAATCGCATTATGGGCTATTTTGCGAATTTCCTCCTCGCTTAAATCATTAAAAAATATTTCAACACACCTTGACCTTATTGCAGGGGGAATTTCGTCGGGCGAACAGGTTGTTGCACCTATAAGCCTGAAATCGGCAGGGAGGCCGTTTTTAAAGATTTCATGAATATGGAGCGGCAAATTATCATCTTCAGGAGAATAATATGCACTTTCAAGATAAACCTTTCTGTCCTCAAGCACTTTTAAAAGCTTGTTAATATGATTCGGATGAAGCTCCCCTATTTCATCAATAAAAAGTATTCCGCCGTGAGCCTTTGTAACCGCTCCTGGTTTTGGTTTGGGTATTCCGGCAGGACCGTAAGACCCTGCACCCTGATAAATCGGGTCATGTACCGAGCCTATCAGCGGGTCCGCAATATTTCGCTCGTCAAATCTCATAACAGTTGCATCGGTTTCAATGAACTTAGCTTTGTCGGTAAATGGCGAGAATTTCTCTTTTTTTGCTTCTTCAAGAATAAGTCTTGCAGCGGCGGTTTTGCCCACGCCCGGCGAACCGTATATTATAACGTGCTGTGGATTGGGTCCGCAAAGGGCCGCCCTGAGAGCGCGGATTCCCTTTTCCTGCCCCACTACATCCTCAAGAGTTTTCGGTCTTGTTTTTTCTGAGAGCGGAAGGGTCAGCTTTATATCACGCAAGTTTTTAAGCTTTAAAAGCTCCTTATCCTCTCCTCTTTTGAATTTTGCACTTTCACACGTTTTTTCATTAAGTGCTTTGGAAAAATATATTCCCATTATTATCGTAAAAATAAATTGTGTTATCATTAAAATTGTTATCATCATTAAGCTCACACCTTTCACTGTCTGGTAAAACTAAGTTGTGCAGTTTAAAAATTCTTATTCAGCGCGGCTTGACTTTAAACCGCATATAAGTTATAATTCTTATATAATAAATTTAAAGGTGGTGCATCAATGAATATACATGGTATCCAAAAATTGACATTGCTTGACTATCCCGGAAAAGTCGCTTGCACTATTTTTACAGGCGGTTGCAATTTAAGATGCCCTTTTTGTCATAACTCACCACTTGTTTTACCCGAAAAAATGATTGAAACTCCGTTGAATCTAAAGGAGATTTTCAGTTTTCTTGAAAAACGCAAAGGTCTTTTAGACGGGATTTGTCTTACAGGCGGCGAGCCTCTTTTGCAGAGTGATATTAATGATTTTCTTAAAAAAGTAAAAAGTCTGGGATATTCTGTTAAGCTTGATACAAACGGCTTTTTCCCCGATAAATTAAAAGGCCTTGCGGCAGACGGTGTTATAGATTATGTTGCTATGGATATAAAAAACTCCGAAGAAAAATATGCAAAAACCTGCGGAGTTGATTATGTTGACATTTCTTCTGTCAAAGAAAGCATAGCATTTCTCGTTTCGGGAAATATCCCATATGAATTCCGAACCACCGTTGTTCGCGAACTTCACGACGAAGATTCTTTTCATGGAATAGCAAAGCTTATAAGCGGCGCAGAAAACTACTATCTGCAAAGCTATGTTCGTTCGTATAATGTGATTTCAGATGTTTTTTCTGATTACCCGCCCGAAATACTGGAAACCTTTGCCCAGATTGTCCGTCCCTTTGTTAATAATGTATCCGTAAGAGGAATATAAATTCATATTATTTGCATAAAAATCGGCATATTTTGTGTCGGTTTTATTTTTTTCCACAATATATTGTGTTTTCTCTTGACAACCCGATTTCCTTATGCTATAATGAGGCTACAATGGAATATTTCCCCTTATTATACAATAAAATGGAGGATTCGTTATGTATCAGGTAAAAAAACGTGATGGCAAAATTACAAGTTTCGACCTTGGTAAGATCAGTGATGCTATAACACAGGCTTTTGAAGCACAAAACAAACAGTATCATCCGTCGGTTATTGATTTCCTTGCGTTAAAGGTAACGGCAGATTTTGAACCGAAAATTGTTGATGACATTATAAATGTTGAAGACATTCAGGACAGTGTTGAAGCAGTTCTTGTTCAGTCGGGCTATGCTGATGTTGCAAAAGCGTATATTCTTTACCGCCGTTTGCATGAAAAGATGCGTAACATGAAATCAACAATTTTAGACTATAAAGAAATTGTTGACAGTTATGTTAAGGTTACCGACTGGCGCGTTAAAGAGAATTCTACCGTTACATATTCAGTCGGCGGACTTATTTTATCAAACTCAGGCGCTATAACCGCCAACTACTGGCTGTCGGAAATTTATGATGACGAAATTGCAAATGCCCATAAAAACGCCGATATTCACATTCACGACCTTTCTATGCTGACAGGATACTGTGCAGGCTGGTCGTTAAAACAGCTGATACAGGAAGGTCTGGGTGGAATTGAGGGCAAAATAACATCCTCTCCTGCGGGTCACCTTGCAACACTCTGTAATCAGATGGTTAATTTCCTCGGCATTATGCAGAATGAATGGGCAGGCGCACAAGCGTTCTCCTCTTTTGATACATACCTTGCACCGTTTGTTAAGGTGGACAACCTTTCCTATCGGGAGGTTAAAAAATGCATTGAATCCTTTATTTACGGCGTAAATACTCCCAGCCGTTGGGGAACTCAGGCTCCATTTTCAAATATTACCCTTGACTGGACTGTTCCTGCCGACCTTGCAGAGCTTCCTGCAATCGTTCGCGGCAAGGAAATGGATTTCAAATATAAAGACTGCAAAAAAGAAATGGATATGGTTAATAAAGCTTTCATCGAAGTTATGATTGAAGGCGATGCAAATGGCAGAGGCTTCCAATATCCTATCCCAACATATTCAATTACCAAAGATTTTGACTGGTCGGAAACAGAAAATAACAAGCTTTTATTTGAGATGACCGCAAAATATGGTACCCCCTATTTCTCAAACTATATCAACAGCGATATGGCTCCGAGCGATGTAAGAAGTATGTGCTGCAGACTTCGTCTTGACCTTCGTGAACTACGCAAAAAATCAGGTGGTTTCTTTGGCAGCGGCGAAAGCACAGGTAGCGTGGGCGTTGTTACAATTAATATGCCGAGAATCGCTTATCTTGCTGAAAACAAAGCTGACTTTTACAGACGCCTTGATAAGCTTATGGATATTGCTGCTCGTTCACTTAAGGTAAAGCGTACAATCATCACTAAGCTTTTAAACGAAGGACTTTATCCATATACAAAACGTTACCTCGGTACTTTCGAAAATCACTTTTCCACAATCGGTCTTATCGGCATGAATGAGGTTGGTCTTAACGCAAGCTGGCTTAAGGCAGATATGACAAACGAGAAGACTCAGGAGTTTACAAAAGAAGTTTTAAATCATATGCGTGACAGACTTTCAGACTATCAGGAAATGTACGGCGACCTTTATAACCTTGAAGCTACCCCTGCTGAGTCTACAACATACCGTCTTGCAAAGCATGATGTTAAGCGTTATCCTGATATAATTACTGCGGCTGAGGATGGCGGAACCCCTTATTATACAAACTCCTCTCACCTGCCTGTAGGTTACACAGATGATATTTTTGAGGCTCTTGATATTCAGGACCAGCTTCAGACTCTTTACACATCAGGCACCGTTTTCCATGCGTTCCTGGGCGAGAAACTGCCTACTTGGAAAGCTGCAGCTGACCTTGTTCGCAAGATAGCCGAAAACTACAAACTGCCCTATTACACCATGTCGCCAACATACTCTGTATGTAAAAACCATGGATATATTGTAGGAGAACATTTTACTTGTCCAGAGTGCGGCGAAACAGCTGAGGTTTACAGCAGAATTACCGGTTATTACCGTCCCGTTCAAAACTGGAATGACGGTAAAACTCAGGAATATAAAGAACGTACGCTATATGATATTGATAACTCCAAGCTAAAGGAAGAGAGGACTCCTGCGGTAGACACCGGAATGAAAATAATGCTTTTCACCACATCAACCTGTCCGAATTGCAGAGCGGCAAAAGCTTTTCTTGACAACTCAGGCATCTCATACGAGGTTGTGAGTGCTGAGGAACGTCCCGAACTTTGCAATCTTTACGGAGTTGTTCAGGCACCTACACTTGTAGTGGCAGAAGGGCGGACCTTCGAAACCTATGCAGGACTCGCAAATGTAAGAAAATATGCTCAAAATGCAAATGTAAATGCGTAAAGTCATATAAAAAAAGAACCCTAAATGGGTTCTTTTTTTATGTATCTAATCATTCTGAATATTTTGCCAAAACTTCCTTAACAAAATCATCATCTGATAAATCGGGATACATTTTATAGATTCTTGTAATTTCTTCCGCTTGACCGGGAGATAAAACCTCTTCCTCGTCAAGACACCATATTCCATCCAAAAGTCCCTGTCTGCGGAGCACCTCATGAACACCCGGGATACATCCCGCAAAATCATTTGCAGTATCAAAAAATGCCGCGTTACAGTCAGTTACCTGAGCTGCAAGAGTAAGTAGCTTTGCGTCAATCTTGTCTTGTTTTTTAGCTTCCATAAGCATCTCAAACATTTCAACAACTTTTTTTGTCCAAAGTGTCCAGTGGCCTAACAGTCCGCCAGAAAAACCTTTTGATACAATGTTTCCGTTATCATCTCTAAACTCATAGTTTGTCAAAAGGTCAATAACGATGTTATCATCATTACCTGTATAAAGTGTAATTTCGTCAGCTCTTTTTGAGAAAGCTGCTGCTCTTACAACGTCAAGTGTCTGGTATCTGTTAAAGGAAGCACATTTTATTGCAACAACATTATCGATGGCGCAAACCTTCTCCCAATAATTGTATGAAAAACGTCTGCCGCCAACCTTTTCCTGAAGATAAAAGCCGATTACAGGTATTACCTCTGCGACCGCTTTTGTTCTTTCAACAAGCTCATCCTCGGATAAATGGTTCAGTCCGCCGGGGCTTAGAAGAACTGCATCATAGCCGTATTCTTTAGCTTTTTTAGCTTCAGCTACCGCCTGCTCCTTCGGTCCGCAGGCGCCTGCTACACGAACTATTGTTTTGCCTGTAGCATTTTCATATTTTTCAATTTCACTTACAACGACCTTCAAAATGGTATCAAAAAGATTAATTTTGGGGTCGCGGATTGTAAACTGTGTAGTATGTACTGCCGTTGCGATACCGCCTGCACCGCTTTCAAGATAATATTTCATTAAAAGCCTTTGATGCTTTTCGTCAAATTTTCTGTCTTTTGTAAGCGCAAGAGGGGTTGCAGGAATAACTGTCCCGTTGCGAAGAATTTCAAGTGCTTTTTCCTGTCTGTTCATTATTAATAACTACCCTTTCTTTCTTCAAAATGTGTCGGCTTTCCAAGTCCTCTGCCCCCGTCTAAAATCCACTCTGCCTGCCAGCGAATAAGTGTTTTTACAGGAACTGAGGGATAGCCGAATAATTCCATTGCCGCGCTTGCATCATTGAGATACGCATCATTGCTTTCTTCCCCGCAGAATTTAGGCTCTTTTCCAAGATATGAGCCCAATTCTTTGGCTGTTTTTTTAATTGATAATGTTTCGGGACCTGTTACGTTCATTATGCAAACATCAGAGCTTGCATGAAGCAGACCGCGGATTGCAATTTCGTTTGCGCTTCCCTGCCAGATACAGTTCAGACAAGGTGTTGTAATGCTTATAGGAGTATCGCTCATAATATTATTTGCCATGTCGTAAAGCACACCGTATCGAAGGTCAACGGCAAAATTAAGTCTGTAAATAAATATTTCAGTACCGAAAGTGTGAGCAGCATATTCAAAAGCTCGTTCACGAGCGAGGACGCTCATTGTATATTCACCGACGGGACCGATTTTATCGGTTTCGGTGCATCCGCCCGAAGAAAGCGGAACAATCGGATAAATGTTTCCCGATGAAAATACTACAATTTTAGATTTTTTGAATTTTTCCGCAACATAAGCAGGAAGAGTTGAGTTCATTGCCCACGTCTGCCACTCGCCGCCATCTGTACCGAACTTTCTGCCTGCCATAAATATTACGTTTTCAACCTAAGGAAGGCTGTTTAACTGCTCTAAATTCAAAAGGTCGCAAGGTATTGTTTCAATACCGCTGTCGTTCAAAAATGCTGTTGCTTCAGGGTCTGTAAATCTTGATACAGCGATAACACGTTTATCCAATCCTGCTTCATTTATAGCATTTTTCGCAAGTACGCAAAGGGTGGGACCCATTTTGCCGCCTGCTCCGAGAACCATAATATCCCCTTTAATTTTTTTCAT
>JBAYOS010000076.1:0-7996 GCA_041678125.1 Monoglobales bacterium | reverse complement strand
TTTCGGCATCATCAGGGCAACGTCCAAAACCTCACCCTGCATTACACTGCGGGCAACTGACATGTGATTATTTACCTGCTTAATAGCATTTTCCACTTCAATACGCAAAGCCTTGTTTTCACGTACCAGCTCTAAGAACTGACGCATAAGTTCATCGCGCTTATCCTTTAACAGCTTATGTCCGCGCATGGCTGTTACCAGCTTCCTTTTAAGATTGGCAAGCTCCATTCTGGTAGGATTAACATTTAAAATTGCCACAATATCACCTCAATTTCAGCCCTGAATAAATTAATCCTCGTCATAATATTCTTGGAGCAGTTCGTCACTTATACGTTTAAGTTCGTTTCTGGGAAGTATTTTTAAAAGCTTCCAGCCGAGGTCTAATGTTTCCGAAATACTTCTGTTAGCGTCGTACCCCTGTGAAACGTACTGATTTTCAAATTCATCAGCAAATTTTGCGTAAAGCTTATCTATATCAGTCAAAGCAGACTCACCGAGAATAACCATCAGCTCTTTACACTCTTTTCCTCTGGCATAAGCAGAAAAAAGCTGATTCATAGTGTTCGAATGGTCAGCTCTGGTTTTTCCTTCACCAATACCCTTATCCTTAAGTCTTGACAGAGATGGCAAAACGTCAATCGGCGGAGTAATGCCCTTACGGTACAACTCACGACTTAGAATTATCTGTCCCTCCGTAATATATCCGGTCGGTCGGGAATCGGGTGAGTTTTATCATCCTCCGGCATAGACAAAATCGGAATCATAGTGATACTTCCTTCTTTGCCTTTTTGTCTTCCTGCTCTCTCATAAATAGTAGCAAGGTCGGTATACATATAACCCGGGTATCCGCGCCTGCCCGGAACTTCTTTACGGGCGGCAGATACTTCGCGCAAGGCGTCCGCATAGTTTGTTATATCTGTAAGTATTACAAGCACATGCATACCTTTATCAAAAGCTAAATACTCTGCTGCGGTAAGTGCCATTTTCGGAGTTGCAATACGCTCAATCGCCGGATCGTTTGCAAGATTTATAAACAACACTGTTCTGTCTATCGCACCCGTCTCACGAAAGCTTTCAATAAAGTAATTTGATTCTTCAAAGGTTATGCCCATTGCGGCAAAAACAACCGCAAACTGTTCATTTGTGCCGCGAACCTTAGCCTGTCTTGCAATTTGAGCGGCTAATTGCGCGTGCGGCAGGCCGCTTGCCGAAAAAATCGGAAGCTTTTGTCCGCGTACAAGGGTATTTAACCCGTCAATAGCAGATATGCCTGTTTGAATAAATTCTTCAGGATAATTTCTTGCTACCGGATTAATCGGCAATCCGTTCACGTCCATACGCTTTTCAGGTATTATTTCGGGTCCGTTATCAATTGGTCTGCCAAGCCCGTCAAAAATACGCCCCAGCATATCTGATGATACACCAATCTCCATTTGGCGGCCCAGAAAACGAATCTTGCTGTTGGAAAGATTAATACCCGTTGAACTTTCAAATAGCTGAACCAACGCGTTTGTACCGTTTATCTCAAGAACCTTGCAACGACGCTTTTCTCCGCTTTCAAGCTCTATTTCACCAAGCTCGTTATATGCAACGTCATGTACATCACGAACAAGCATTAAAGGCCCTGCTACTTCTTGAATTGTTCTATATTCTAAAGGCATTATACTTCCTCCCTTACGATAGAATCCTGCATTTGAGCATACAGTTTTTTAATAATCTTATCAAATTCAGCAGAAACGTCTTCTTCTTTAATATACTTGAATCTACCGATTTGCTCTCTTACATCAAGTGCGGAAACAGTTTCAATATTACCGCCGTTGTTAAGAGTTTCAAGAGCTATATCATAAAAGCTGAGAATAAGCTTCATCATCAATAATTGCTTATTTAAACTTGTATAAGTGTCCACCTCATGGAAAGCAAGCTGATGCAGAAAATCCTCACGAATTGAACGGGCGGTTTCCATTTTCAGTCTATCCCCTGCAGACAGCGCATCAATTCCTACAAGCTTTACTATTTCGTCAAGCTCTGCTTCATCTTGCAGAAGACTCATAATTCTTCCGCGAAGCTGCATCCACTCGGGTGAAACATTATCTTCATACCATTTTTTCAAGGTATCAATATATAATGAATAGCTTGTCAGCCAGTTAATTGCAGGGAAATGGCGCTTATATGCAAGCTTTGCATCAAGTCCCCAGAATACCTTTACAATTCTGAGTGTTGCCTGAGAAACTGGCTCCGAAATATCACCACCCGGAGGAGAAACAGCGCCGATTATAGACAAAGTGCCTTCACGTTTATCGGAACCGTGAGAAATAACCCGTCCTGCTCTCTCATAAAACCCCGCAAGACGGCTGCCGAGGTATGCAGGATACCCTTCTTCGCCCGGCATTTCTTCAAGTCTGCCTGACATTTCACGTAAGGCTTCTGCCCAGCGTGATGTGGAATCTGCCATGAGAGCAACGGAATACCCCATATCCCTGAAATATTCAGCAATGGTAATACCAGTATAAATAGATGCTTCACGAGCGGCAACAGGCATATCCGAAGTATTTGCAATAAGCACAGTTCTTTCCATCAATGATTTTCCGGTGTGCGGATCAATCAGCTCAGGAAATTCATTAAGTACGTCAGTCATCTCATTGCCGCGTTCACCGCAGCCGATATACACGACTATATCTGCTTCGGCCCACTTGGCAAGCTGATGCTGTGTAACTGTTTTTCCGCTTCCGAAGGGTCCCGGGATAGCAGCAACGCCGCCCTTTGCAATCGGAAACAGGCAGTCTACAACCCTTTGCCCCGTAATGAGCGGTTTGTTTGGTGAAAGCTTTTTTGTAAAAGGTCTGCCTTTTCTGACGGGCCATTTTTGCATAAGCTTGATTTCAACTTCACCTTTATCCGTATCAATGACTGCTACAGTATCATCTACTGTAAACTCGCCCTTTTCAATGTTCTTTACCTTACCTTTAACAAAAGCAGGAACCATAATTTTATGCAAAACTATGTCTGTTTCCTGAACGGTGCCGACAACATCTCCGCCCGTAACCTCATCCCCGACAGCTGCAGTCGGTTCAAAGCTCCATTTACGTTCTCTCTTTAGAGACTTAACTTCAATTCCGCGGGTTAAGTTATTTCCCGTGTTTTTCATAATGTCATCAAGCGGGCGCTGAATTCCGTCAAAGATGCTGCCAATCAGCCCCGGACCGAGTTCAACACTCATTGGTTGACCTGTTGACTCTACAGGTTCTCCCGGCCCTAATCCCGATGTTTCCTCATATACCTGAATGGAGGCTTTATCTCCATGCATTTCAATAATTTCACCTATGAGCCTTTGTTTGCTAACACGTACAACGTCAAACATGTTTGCATCTCTCATACCTTCGGCAACCACTAAAGGTCCTGATACCTTTATAATCGTACCGCTACTCATTGGTACACCCCATTTCTATTTTAATATATCCGAGCCGACAGCTTTTTCAACTGTTCTTTTTACATTATAAAGTCCCATACCTGTGTTCCCCACAATACCCGGTATAAGTATTATTGCAGGTGTAACCCTGTCCCGACATTTGTCTATTTCCTCGGGTATTTTTGCGGCAAGCGCTTCGGTAATGTAAATTACGGCATAATCTCTGTTAATCATTTTTTTAAGGGTTTCAGCCGCTAAATTTGAATCTTCAATCGGATATATTTCAAGACCCAAAGCGGCAAAGCCATAAATGCTGTCTTTATCGCCCAATACGGCAATTCTATACATAAAGCTTTCTCACCCTTTCTTTGATTGTTTCCGGCGGGAGTTTATTATGTTTGCATGACAAAATAATTCTTACATTTTTTATTTCTGCATCTTTTGCTATATAAAAAGCAATTAACGGTTCAATCCCGAAGCTTTTATACTTTGCATTTTCAACATGTGACATAAGAATATCATCACACCATTTTTCTAATGCTGCGGCGGATGTTTTTATCAAATCTACAGCCTCACTGTAAGGAGTTGTTGAAATATAGTCAGTAAGTTCTTCAAGACCTTTAGCCGCGGCGTCAATTAAAGAAGCCTTATCAAGCGATTTTGTCTGGCATAACGCCCTTTCAATGAATTGCCTGTCCTTGCCTGTCCGAGCTGAACGCACCGCAATTTTTATGTTTGCCGTAACGCACATAAGCTCAGCCATTTTAACAATAAATTCGTTATTTGTTTTATCAGCTTTCGCCATGGTCTCATTTAGTGCCATAGAATCAAGCATAATATCGGCAAGCTGACCGTCGGCTGTTTGTATCAAAACGTGATAGGTTTCAATAGCAGCATCCTTTGCGAAATCGGGAAGCTCATTAAACTTTTTATTGAAAACGGCATTCTTAATCTCATCAGGTACAATAATCGAGGGAGTAATAAAGCTGTCGTTTCCGCTTATATCCTCATCAAAAGCATTTGATATAAACCTTTTCAGTGCCGCTTTTATATTATGAAAATCGTTCTTTACAATTAAAAAATCCAATTCGCCTAAGTCGGGTGAACTCTCAGTTAAAAGCTGCCAAGTGTTATTCGACTGCTTTTTCAGTGCAGAGTCGACATCACCGCTATCGTCAGGATTCATCCAGCCTTTTTCTTCTAAAATACGAAGTGCATATTGATAATCCTCGGCTGTTATAAGCTGCTCAATATCCGCAGTTGTCAGAAGACTTGACTCGTTTGCTCTGATTCTGGCGACGGCGTAAGCATAATCAATTTCTTTCATATACTATTCCTCACAAAAATTTCTTCAAACAACTCATCTTTAATCTCGTCAATAGAAGCGTTTAATATAGAATCGAAAGTGCAATTCTGCTCAATGTCATTATAAACAATCACAACTCCCCCATCAATATTGACAGGCTCTTTGCCGACCACAACGGATTTCCCGCTGCCTGCGAGCATTTCGTTAAGACTTGCTTCAAACCCTTTAGGCAAACGATTTAAATCATTGTTTGAAAAGCGAACTTCTCCACAACCGTTTTGAGCATGACGTTTTATTAACATTGTAATTACATTAAAATACTCGGAGTCGGGAAGATTTTTTAATTTACGGATAGACTCTTCGATTATTTCATTTATAATACTGATTTTTGTTGCAAGAATTAATTTTTTATATTCATGCTCAGCTTTTGAATTAAAAAGCTCAATATCTATTTTACATTTGTTTTTTGCAGCTTCAATCGCTTCATTTTTTATTTTTTCAGCTTCGATTTGAGCATTTTCTAAAATAGCTTGAGCCTCTGCCTGCGCACTTTTAATTATATCCTCGCAAATGACGTTGCAGTCTTCTTCAATTTTCTTTACTATTTTTTCTATACCTGTCATTTGCTTTTCCACCTTATTTCAAACTGTTGATTGCAAGGATTGACACAAGTAAAGCCAAAATTGCATATGTTTCAACCATTGCCGACATTGTTATTGCTTTACCATTTTGATCAGGTTTTTTTGCAACTATGCCAACACCAGCGACAGCAGTTCTGGCCTGAGCTATTGCCGAGAAGTAACCGACAACGGCAATCGGCAAGCAAGCTATTAAGTACAATAAGCCTTGGCCATTTGTAAGTTCAATGGGGCTGCCGCTCAAGATGCCGATCTGGCTGAGCGCAAGAACTGCGGTAAGCAGTCCGTAAAGGCCCTGAGTACCCGGCAAAAGCTGCAAAATTAATACTTTACTGAATTTCGACGGGTCTTCGGAAATAACCCCACCCGCAGCTTCACCAACCATGCCAACACCTTTTGCAGAACCGATTCCTGCCATTAAAGCAGCCAAAATTGCTCCTAACACCGCTAAAACAAGTCCGTAATTATCCATTTTAATTATTCTCCTTTAATTTAATATATTTAGTATTTACTTTTAAAGGATTAAAGGCCCTGCCTCCACCCTCATAAAACTTAGAAAACAGTTCAACAAACTGCAGTCTGTTTGTATGAACATAGGCTCCTAAAAGATTGATAGCCATATTCAAGGGATGACCTATCAAAAATACAACAATCAAAAGTATTGCTTTCGCAACCGTGTTTGTTGGCATTGTACCCATAAGATTTATTACACCTGCAATACTTCCCGTTGCAAGTCCGAGCGCCAGCAAACGTGAGTAAGAAAGAATATCGCTTAAATATCCCGAAGCTATGTTATATAAACCGTAAAGTCCTCCGCCTAATCGGGCAAATATGTTTTTGGAACTTCTTCCGGAAGTAAGAATAATGGCAATCAAACCAACGAGTGCCAAATATTTGCCAACGGTTGACACCACCGTCGGAACACTAATCAGAATTCCTGCAGCCAGCGGCGCGGCGCCTAAAACAAGCATATATATCGGAATGGTATCCAAGACGGCATCCATTTTCCTGCCCTCGTCCCAAGTCATTTTAAAGCTAACGGTTAATCCGACAAACAGATGAACTATGCCCAGTGCAAATGAAAAAAGCAAAAGTTTCATAGGATCTGCAATCGGTTCAAACCATAATGCAATGTTTGGCGGGTCAGTGTGCAAAAACTGTTTATATATTATAGGAACTATATCTCCGAACCAGCTTCCGAACAAAGCACCCCAAAAAACAGTTGAAATACCGCAGTATAAAAACATTTTGAGCGTTTTTTTCAGTGAACCTTCTAATTGGAACTTTTTCAATGCGACGGCTGTCCCTATAACCATTAAAACACCGTAACCTGCATCTGAAAGCATCATACCGAAAAACAGATAATAGAAAAACGCCATAACAGCACTCGGGTCAATGTCTTTTTTTGCCGGCAATGCGTACATTTCCGTTATAGGCTCGACAGGAGATACAAAATCTCCGTTTTCCAAAAGAACAGGAACATCTTCATCTTCCTCCGGAGTTGTGACATTTACGGCAACGGTAAACTGCGATTCAAGCTCGTCCACACATTTCTGAGCATACTTTTCGGGAATATATCCTGATATGATAAAAGTGTTTTTAGTTAAGCCGAGTTTGCCTAACGCCTGATATTTTTCCTTCCTCATGGTGAAATAATCAATCAGGAACTCAGCTTGATCAACAAAATCAGCATTTGCCTTTATCTTTTCTATATTTTCCCGGATTTCAGCATTAAATCTTTCAATATCCTTTTCATACTGTTGCATTTTTACAGCGGGCATCTGTTCGGTCAACTCCGAGGGTGTAACGAATCCTATCTGCCGCAGCGCTTCATTTGTGTCGTCGGCAACTGATTTGTGACAAACAACAGCAATACATGTCTGTTCTTTTGAAGTTGAAACAACCTCAACCTGAATCAATTCCAGTTTCGGATTTATTTTTGCAATTTCTATAAGGATATCTTCAGCAGTTCTTTGATTTGGAACAACACCAACAAAGCACCGTGTATATTTTGTCCCTTTCATCTTCATCGGTATATCTAAATCAAGCCAGATTTTCAGTGAATCCATCAGCGTTTGTGTTCTGACAATTGCCGCCTGATTTTCACTTATGATTCTTCCGTAACTGATTATATCAAAACAATTCTGAAGAAAGTCGTCTCTTTTTTTGACATATTCATCAAATTTATTTATTTCAATTTCCCGCCTGCCATTTAAAGAGTCTATGAGCGTCTTTTTCTTCGGAGCATATTTATTCAGTACTTCTTTTGCGGCAATGGCTGTATGAATACATTTTTCATATGTAGAGACATAGGAAGACGTATTTATCTTTACAACAGTTTCATCTTGAACATCAGAAAATTCTAAGATTCCGCGGCGTTGCAACTGTTCAAGAATCTGTTTACGATCTTCAAGCAATGCAATAATATCAATCCGTTTCATCAATAGCTTTGCCATATTCAGATGCCTCCTTATCTTTCAAGATAATTGATATGGTCATATTGAGATTATTTTTTTAATCACCATATCAATTGCTGTTTCTTTTTTTGCTTGCGCTTTTTCTCTGATTTCAGAAGCTTCCGCATGCGATTTCTTGTAATTATTATCAATAATCTCATTTATGAGAATCTTATTTTCATGTATAAGG
>JBAYOS010000075.1:0-8013 GCA_041678125.1 Monoglobales bacterium | reverse complement strand
AATAATAAAAACGGTGTAATACTGGCGTATTTCACCGTTTTTTTGTGCAGTATTAACCGGAAAGGGCATTCCAAAACCGATTCATCCCTATGTAGTACCGCCGAACGGCGGATTTTTTTATGGGATATACTGTCCCAATAATCATTTATTCTATAAACATTGCGTCACCAAAGCTGAAAAATCTGTACTTTTCTTCAACCGCCTGTTTGTATGCAGACATTGTCAGTTCATATCCTGCAAGCGCCGAAACAAGCATAATAAGCGTCGATTTGGGCAGGTGAAAATTTGTAAAAAGCGCATCAATCATCTTAAACTTATAACCTGGATAAATAAAAATGCTGGTACTGTCGCTTTTTGCGGGAAGAATACCTTTTTCATCGGTTGCCGACTCAAGCGTTCTGCAGGAGGTTGTTCCGACAGCTATTACCCTGCCGCCCGACGCTTTGGTTTTATTCACAATTTCCGCAGTCTCGGGAGGAATGGAATACCATTCGCTGTGCATATCATGCTCTTCAATATTTTCAACCTTAACGGGCCGAAATGTTCCAAGACCGACGTGAAGCGTCAAATAAGCAATATTGACGCCCATTTCTTCAATTTCCGCCAAAAGCCCCTTCGTAAAATGCAGCCCCGCAGTAGGCGCAGCCGCACTTCCGTCATATTTGGCATAAACTGTCTGATAACGCTCTTTATCCTCAAGCTTTCGGGTTATATAATGAGGTAGCGGCATTTCGCCAAGCCTGTCCAATACGTTTTCAAAAAGACCTTCATATTCAAACTCAACAATCCGGCTGCCGTTATCAAGGGTTTCCACAACATTTGCAACAAGCTCGCCGCCGCCGAAAATAACTCTGTGCCCTGTTTTAAGCTTTTTGCCGGGTTTTACGATAGTCTCCCATCTATTGGTTGAAAGTCTGTTTAAAAGCAGAAATTCTATGCTTCTGCCGCTGTCCTCACGAATCCCGTAAAGCCGCGCGGGAATTACTCTGGTGTCATTCAAAACCAGACAATCACCCTTTTTCAGATAGCTTTTTATGTTTTTGAATTTATCGTTTGTGATGCTGCCGTCTTTCCGGCTAAGTACCATAAGTCTTGATGCCGTTCTGTCCTCCAGCGGGGTCTGTGCAATCAGCTCCTCGGGCAATGCATAGTCAAATATGTCAAGTTTCATTTTGCTTTCAATTCCTTTATTTTATCCTCGTCCGGTGTAACATAAGCGGTTTTGTAATCTACATATATCACCATACCCGCTTTTGCTCCGGCAGGTTTTTTCACATTTTTTATTATAGTATAATCCACAGGGACGTTCGCGGAAGTCCTCGCTTTTGAATAATATGCCGCGAGCATTGCCGCCTCCGTCAGCGTGCTGTCAGGAACTTTTTTGCCGCCCGTCACAACCACAGTATGCGACCCCGGGATTGTTTTTGTGTGAAACCAAATATCGTTGCCCGACGCTAATTTCAGCGTAAGATAATCATTTTGCCTGTTATTTTTGCCCACCAGAATTTCAAACCCGTCACTGCTTATAAATCTGTCGGGATTGCTCGGTCTTTCCTTTTGTTTACTGCCTCCCCGAGCCCTTTTCAAATACCCTTCGGACGCAAGCTCTGATTTTATTTCCGACAGTTCTTTTATAGTTTCACAGTTTTCGATTGACATCTGAACAGACTTCAAATATTCAATGTCTTCCATAGTTTTTTCAAGCTGCTGGGCCGCAAAAATTTCGGTGTTTTTCAGCTTGTTGTACCTTTGGTAGTACCTTTGTGCATTCTCGGACGGAGTAAGCTCTGTTTCAAGCGGAACTGTGATTTCCTCAGCCGTTTCGCTATAAAAATTCTCCGTTACAAGCTGCCTGTCCCCTTTATTTATCTTATAAATATTGGCTGTGATAATATCGCCGTAAAGTCTGTACTTATCCTTCTTTTCGGCACTTTTTATATCGCCGTGCAAAGCCTGTGCCTTTCGCGCGTTTCGTTCAATCAGATTTGTGACAATCTTCATTATATCGGCGCTCTGTCCCGCCATTCTGCCCCGAAGCTCACGGTCTAAATAAAAGCGGTCAAGCACCTGCGAAATGTTATCCACGGGCATAAACTTAAACTGGCGAATTTCAACCGCCGAAAAATCAAACGGGTTTCCTGCCTCGTCCAGCAGCATACAGGGTGTAAACTCACCTTTTTTAATCTGCTCTACAATCTTCCAAAGCTCCTCCGATATTCTGAGGAGCATCTGCTCTGTCAATTCCTGCGCAAAAATTTCGGTGTTCGCTACCGCCCTATATACGGGTTCTCTTGCAAGTATTGGTGAAAATCCTGCAATTTTCTCCAGAATATATCCGTCGATTTTTCTGTCCTTAGGGCAGGAAAAAATGATATTTTTGATGTCATTTTCAACCGCTTCAAAAGGCGAAAGCTTATTCTGCGGCGGCGGTGTCTGATATAAAGCGCCAGGAAGCACCGTCCTCACGGAATTCATGGAAGCATCAACCATCCTGCTGCAATCCATTACCTTGTCCTGCTCGCTTACAAGAATGATATTGCTGTATCTTCCCATAAGCTCGATAACAAGCCGCTTTTCAGTCAAATCGCCAAGCTCATTCCTCGTTTCGACTTTAATTTCAACGAGTCTTTCAATTCCCGGCTGAGAAACGGAAATTATCCTGCCGCCCATCAGATGCTTTCTGAGCAGCATACAAAACATCGGCGGCACTTTGGGATATTCTCTCGTCTGCTCAGTAAGGCTGATTCTCGGCATAGACGGATTACTGCTGAGAAACAGCCTGAGGTTTTTGTCAAGCGAGCGAACGCCCATAACCACGCTGTCCCTGTCGGGCATATATATTTTATCAATTCTTCCGCCTTCGAGCAAACTGCCCAGTTCTTTTGTCAGGCAGCTTACAAGTACGCCGTCAAATGCCATAATAATCTCCTTTTCTGCAAAAATCCTGTCCGCCTAAGCAAATGAAATCCGCAGAAATATCTGCGGATTTTATTCATCTTAAATAAGTCTTACCGAAAGAACGGCCGGGTTACCCTTAATTTCGTCTATAATATCCTGTGAAACATTATCGTCTGTATCAATGAGAGTAACCGCAAGTTCTTTTTTAGATTTATTTGTCATGTGCTCGATGTTCATATTTTTACCTGACAAAACACCCGAAAGTGTTGCTATCATGTTTGGAATATTTTTATGAGCAATGAAAATTCTGTTTTCGGATGTTTTCGGTTCAACACAGCTCGGGAAGTTAACGGAGTTTTTAATATTGCCGTTTTCGAGGAAGTCCTTGAGCTGTTTTGCCGCCATAATCGCACAGTTGTCTTCCGATTCGGGAGTTGAAGCACCGAGGTGAGGAATTGCAACAACGCCCGGCACACAAAGCACCTTTTCGTTCGGGAAGTCTGTGACATAGCTTAAAACTTTTCCGCTTTCAAGAGCGGCAACAATATCGTCGGAGTTTACAAGCTCTCCTCTCGCAAAATTCAAAATTCTGATACCGTCCTTTGCTTTCGAAAGTAGGTCAGCATTTATCATATCTCTTGTACCGTCATTTAGCGGCAGATGTAGAGAAATGTAATCACATTTTGAAATCATGTCGCCAAGGTCGTTAGACTTTTCAACGTGTCTTGAGATGCCCCACGCCGCTTCAACTGAAATGTACGGGTCGTAGCCGATTACGTCCATTCCAAGTCTGTAGGCTGTATTCGCAACCATAACGCCGATAGCTCCGAGACCGATTACGCCGAGTGTTTTACCGTAAAGCTCGGGACCTGCAAAGTTGCTTTTGCCCTTTTCAACGAGTTTACCGACAGCGTCGCCCTCGCCCTTTAATGTCTTTGCCCATTCAACAGCGTCCGTAACCTTTCTGGAAGCCAATAAAAGACCTGCAATAACAAGTTCTTTGACCGCATTGGCATTTGCGCCGGGAGTGTTGAAAACAACAATTCCCCTTTCGCTGCATTTTTCAATCGGAATATTATTAACGCCTGCCCCCGCTCTTGCTATAGCCTGTACACTTTCGGGAATATCCATCTCGTGCATATTAAAGCTGCGGAGGATTATCGCATCCGGATTTTCTATTGTATCGGCAACCTCATAGCCTTCGCCAAGCTTATCTATACCGATTTTTGCAATTTTATTAAGTGTTTGAATTTTATACATTTATCTTTCTCCTACTTATTTTCTGCTTCAAATTTTTTCATGAATTCTACAAGCTTCTTAACGCCATCGATTGGCATAGCATTATAAATACTTGCACGCATACCGCCAACGGATCTGTGACCTTTAAGATTTTTAAATCCTGCCGCGTCTGCTTCTTTACAGAATTTTTTGTCCAGCTCTTCGTTTCCCGTTACAAAGGTTACGTTCATCATTGAACGGAACTCTTTATCCGCACAGGGCTTAAAGAGGTCGGATGAATCAAGATAATCGTATAAAACAGCTGCTTTTTCCTTATTAATCTTTGCCATTGCTTCAAGACCGCCAAGGCCTAAAATCCATTTGTAAACAAGACCTGCAACATAAATCGCATAACAGGGCGGAGTGTTATACATAGAATCATTTTCTGCCATTGTCTTATAATCAAGCATGGTAGGAGTTTCGGGACGGGCGTTTCCTAAAAGGTCCTCCCTGACAATAACAACCGTCAGTCCTGCCGGAGCCATATTTTTCTGTGCGCCCGCATAAATAACGCCAAACTTTGTTACATCAACAGGCTCTGATATAATGCAGGATGACATATCGGCAACCAAAGTTTTGCCTCCTACATCAGGCACCTCGGGATATTTTGTGCCGAAAATTGTGTTGTTGTAGCAAATGTGAACATAGTCTGCATCTTCGCGAACCATATCGGAGGTGATTTTGGGTATGTACGCGAAGGTTCTGTCTTTAGAACTTGCAATACATTTCGCATCACCGTATTTCTGCGCCTCTTCAAAAGCCTTCTTAGAGAATTGACCGGAAACTACATAGTCGGCTTTACCTGAAGTCATAAGGTTTAATGGAACTGCTGCAAACTGAGTTGACGCACCGCCCTGAAGGAATAAAACCTTGTAGTTTTCAGGGATGTTCATGAGCTCACGAAGGTCCTTTTCCGTTTCTTTTATGATGGCATCATAAACGGGTGAGCGGTGACTCATCTCCATTACCGACATCCCGCTGCCGTTATAATTTGTCATCTCTCTGGCGCACTGCTCAAGCACGGGAAGCGGCAGCATGGAAGGACCTGCCGAAAAATTAAATACTCTCTCCATTCTATAATCTCCTTATATAAAATTTATTATTTACTCTTGATGGTGACCACAGCTTTCACAGCAACCATCGCAAGTATTTCTCGTTATTTCATTCTCGATGCCCTGTCTTTTATAATAATCTGCAATAGCTGCTTCAATAGCTTCCTTTGCAAGCACTGAGCAGTGAATTTTTGCGGGCGGGAGTCCGCCGAGCTCATCAACCACCTGCTTGTTGGTTATTTTAAGCGCCTCTTCAATCGTCTTACCTTTGACCATATCGGTAGCGACTGAACTTGTTGCAATGGCTGCACCGCAGCCGAAGGTTTTAAATCTGATATCTTTTATGATACCATCTTCAATATTCATATACATTTTCATTATATCGCCACATTTTGCATTTCCGACAGTACCTATCGCATTTGCATTCTCCAGCTCGCCGCTGTTATGTGGGTTTGAGAAATGTTCCATTACTTTTTCAGTATACATTATTTATCCTCCTTTTCCTCCCATAATGGGGAAAGTCCTCTTAATTTTTTTACTATTTCTTCAAGTTTATCAACGAAATAATCTATCTCTTCATAAGTGTTCTCGTCAGAAAGTGTAACCCTTATTGACCCGTGCGCAATTTCGTGTGGCAGTCCGATTGATAAAAGCACATGAGACGGGTCGAGCGACATTGACGCACACGCGCTGCCGCTTGAAGCTGCAATTCCATTCATATTCAGCAGCAAAAGCAGACTTTCGCCTTCAATACACTCAATGGAGAAGTTTGCGTTACCGGGAAGTCTTTTTGTAAGGTGACCGTTAACCTTTACTCTCGGAATTTTAGACACAACATTTGCAATGAGGTAATCTCTCATCTGAGCAACCTTAAGACGGTTTTCATCCATCTGCATATGCGCCAATTCAAATGCCTTTGCCATACCTGCAATGAAAGCAACATTTTCTGTTCCGGCGCGTTTGCCCTGCTCCTGACCGCCGCCGCTGATAAGATTGTTAATTTTTGTGCCCTTTTTAATGTAAAGTGCACCGATTCCTTTGGGTCCGTGGAATTTATGTGCCGAAATTGAAAGCATATCAACACCCAGCTCACCAACATTGATGGGCAAAACTCCGGCTGCCTGAACAGCATCGGTGTGGAATCTTATTTTATACTCGGCCGCTATCGTCGCAATCTCTGCGATTGGCTGTATTGTGCCTATTTCATTATTTGCATACATTACTGTTATGAGAATTGTTTTATCGGTAATTGCATTTTTTATGTCCTCGGGCGAAATAATACCCTCCGAGTCGGGTTTGACATAGGTAACCTCAAATCCCTCTTTTTCAAGAGCCGCACAGGTATTCATTACCGCATGATGCTCAAAAGCAGTAGTTATTATGTGGTTCCCCTTATCCTTCAAAGCATACGCCGTCCCGCGTATTGCCCAGTTGTCCGCCTCACTGCCCGAGCCTGTGAAGAAAATTTCTTTAGGGTCAGCTCCGATTAAAGAAGCAATACTTGCCCTTGACTCGTCAACAATGGCCTTTGCCTCCTGCCCGATATCATAAAGAGCCGACGGGTTGCCGAACTGATTTGTGAAAATGGGAAGCATTTTTGCAACCACTTCCGGTCTAACCTGAGTTGTCGCCGCGTTATCAAAATATATCTGTTTACTCATTTTATATCATCCTCTTAAGTAAATTTACAAAAAAACTATTTCTACAAATACCATTATACTCCTTTTTTTTCGGTTTTTCAATAGTTTTTTTCTACAATAATCATATATAATAAATGCATCTTTTTTACATTTACATCTATTATTGCCACCGGCCTATTGAAATATCATTTTTTTTGTGTTATTATATTAACTAAGAGAGGTGTTTTTCTTGAACTATATTCCACCCTTGTCAGAGCTTATCGACGCATTTGCAAGACTTCCCGGCATAGGTCAAAAAACCGCTGCAAGACTTGCGTTTCACATTCTGAAAATGCCCGATTCCTATGCAAAAAGCTTTGCTGATGCACTTATAAATGCAAAGAAAAATATTACCTATTGTCAGACCTGTAAAAACCTGACCGACGTGTCCCCCTGCGCAATATGTTCTGGGCATAAACGGGACAGGTCGATAATTTGCGTTGTTGAAAGCCCGAAAGATGTTTTGGCTATCGAAAAAACAGGTGATTTTCATGGACTTTACCACGTCCTCCACGGCGTTATTTCGCCAATGGACAACATAGGTCCCGATGATATTTATTTACAAGAGCTGGTTTCCCGCATTACTCCCGAGGTGAAAGAGGTAATTGCTGCAACAAACCTGACCGTTGAAGGTGAGGCAACCGCAATTTACATTTCAAGACTTTTATCTCCGCTCGGAGTTAAAGTAACGAGAATTGCCCAAGGCATACCCGTCGGCGGCGACCTTGAGTTTGCCGATGAAATAACCCTTTCAAAATCACTTGAAGCAAGACGAGAAATATAACAATTGCCCGTCGAACGGCGGTGGTGCTTTGCAGTTTTGGGATAGAATTTTTCGTATTAATACAAATAATAAAAATGGTGTAATACTGGTGTATTTCACCGTTTTTTTGTGCAGTATTAACCGGAAAAGGCATTCCAAGACCGATTCATCCCTATGTAGCACCGCCGAACGGCGGGCATTTTTTTATTTTAGTGTCATACCAAAATAAAATGTTTAGTATAATGTATTATGCTGACAAGGAGGTGAAATCTTCTAATTACAACAATAAAAAGGGAGTAATACAATGAAAAAAACCTTACTATGTTTATTGTCTTTTTTTCTT
>JBAYOS010000074.1:0-8019 GCA_041678125.1 Monoglobales bacterium | reverse complement strand
TTACAAAATATGTAGTTCGGGAGAAAAAATGATTAAGAAAATTTTAAGAGAAGAATATTCACTTTCCGACAGAGTCATTGACCTCGACAACAAGGTTTTTGATAAAATCCAAGGTCCCCTTAAAAAAATAGAAGAAACCTACCGATATAACCAGCTTAAGGTGCTTTCCGCATTCCGCGATTGCAGGATAAGAGAGCCCCACTTTGCCGCAACAACGGGTTACGGCTATGATGATATGGGCAGAGAAGCCATTGACGAGCTTTATGCCAATGTTTTCAGCTGTGAGGATGCGCTTGTGCGCCATTCTATCGTGTCGGGCACTCATGCGCTGACATTATGCCTTTTTGGCGTTCTTCGCCCGGGCGACAGACTTGTTTCCGTGACCGGAAATCCCTACGACACTTTAAAAGGAGTTATTTCCGCGAAAAACAAAGGCAGTCTTGCCGATTTCGGAGTCAGCTATTCTCAGATTGAATTAAAGGACAACCTGCCCGACCTTGAAGGGATAAAAGCTCTTCCTTCAGACACCAAGGCTGTGTTGATTCAGCGCTCAAAAGGCTACGATTGGAGAAATACCCTGTCTGTCAGCCAAATCGGCGAAATTATTTCAGCCGTAAAATCCATAAACCCCGAAATAGTCTGCATTGTTGACAACTGCTACGGCGAGTTTACCGAAACTCTTGAGCCGACACAAGTGGGTGCAGACCTTATGGCGGGCTCACTTATAAAAAATCCGGGCGGCGGAATTGCAAGATGCGGCGCATATATTGCAGGAAAATCCAAGTATGTCGAGCTTGCGGCATACAAGCTTAACTGTGTAGGCCAGGGCAAGGATGTCGGTCCTTCATTGGGATTTAACCGTGAAATTCTGCAGGGATTTTTTATGGCGCCCCATACCACCGCTCAGGCTGTTAAGACAGCGCTCTTTTGCAGCGGACTTTTCAGCGAACTCGGATTTGAGGTTTGTCCCCTGCCCGAAGACGATCGCGGCGACATAATTCAAGCAATAAAATTCGGAAATCCCGATCTTTTGATTGCCTTCTGCCAGGGAATACAAAAAGGCGCTCCCATTGATTCCTTTGCAACTCCAATGCCGTGGGAAATGCCCGGATATGACTGTGAAGTTATTATGGCGGCGGGTGCATTTACCCAAGGTGCCACAACCGAGCTTAGTGCCGACGCGCCGCTCAGAGAGCCTTATGTTGCCTATATGCAGGGCAGTCTGGACTTTGAATGCGGCAGAATAGGCGTGCTTGTCGCTCTGCAAAATATGATAGACTCAGGATTGATATAATGTTAATTAAACTGGATAATATTTCTAAGTTTTTCGGTTCGCGTCTGCTGTTTGAAAATATTTCCTTTGAGATAGCAGAGGGAGAAAAAATCGGATTCATCGGTGAAAACGGAATAGGCAAAACAACACTTATAAAAATTATGACCGGTGAAATTTCCTACGACGACGGGACCATAACGAAAAACAATAATTTAAAAATCGGATACCTTTCACAGCAAGCCCCCGAAGACAAAAATACTACTGTTTTCGATGAGGTTTTGTCAGCATACCCGAAGCTTATTCAGCTTGAAAAGCAGATTGAAGACGTAACGCTTGATATAAGCTTGGGCTCAGGCGATGCCCAGCAGCTCGCCGAGCTTTTGCACAAGCTTTCGGATGAATATGAAAAAGAGGGCGGATTTGTTTATAAAAGTCTCTCCCGTTCAACCTTAATCGGGCTTGGTTTTGCCGAGGAGGACTTTTCCAAAAAGCTTTCTATGCTCAGCGGCGGAGAAAAGACGCGCGTAATGCTTGCAAAACTTTTGCTTTCCGACTGCAATTTACTGCTCCTTGACGAGCCTACAAACCACCTTGATATTCAGTCGGTTGAATGGTTTGAAAACTTCCTTGTCGCATATAAAGGCGCCTGCCTTGCAATCTCTCACGACAGATATTTTCTTGACAAGGTTACCACCAAAACATTTGAACTTTTCGAAAATAAAATATATTCTTTCAGCGGTAGTTATTCGGTGTATCAGCAAAAACGAACCGAGCTTTTCAATTCCATTGAAAAGAAATATCAGAACACAATGCAGGAGATTGAGCGCATTGAGCGGATTATCAAGCAACAGCGCGCCTGGAACCGCGAGCGTAATATCAGAACTGCCGAAAGCAAACAGAACTCTATTGACAGACTTGCAAAAACGCTTGTCGCTCCCCCATCCGAGCATGACAGAATTTCATTTGAATTCCGTGCCGATAAAACGGGCGGAAACGATGTTGTTGTTGCTGAAAACGTTTCGGTTTCCTACGACGGCACAAGGATTTTCGATGACGTCAGTTTCACCATAAAACGCGGAGAAAGAATTTTTCTTTTAGGTGCGAACGGCTGCGGAAAGTCCTCACTTTTCAAGGCTATTTTGGGAATATTGGAGCACGGCGGAAGCGTCAGGCTCGGAAGCAACATTTCCGTCGGTTATTATGACCAGCACCAGAGCGACCTTGACCCGGCTAAAACAATTTTTGACGAGATTTATGACTGTTATCCCGATAAAACAATTACGGAAATTCGCAATGCCTGTGCCGCTTTTTTATTTTACGGAGATGATGTTTTCAAAAAAATCTCAACGCTCAGCGGCGGCGAAAAAGCGAGAGTTTCTCTGATTAAACTTATGATGTCGGGCAGTAACTTTCTGATGCTTGACGAGCCTACAAACCACCTTGATATTTCGTCAAAGGAGGCTCTTGAAAACTCATTTGCACAATATTCGGGCACAATGTTTATCGTATCGCACGACAGATATTTTATAAACCTGCTTGCCGATAAGATTTTTTATATGGATTCGGGCGGAATTACTGAATATTTGGGCAACTACGACTATTATTTATCCAAAAAAACCGAAAGCACTCAGGAGACGGTTAAGGAAGAAAAACCCAATTCCTACAAGCTTGAAAAGGAAGAACGGGCAAGAATCAGAAGGCTGCAGAATTCCCTTTTGAAAACCGAAGAAAATATTGAAAAAATCGAAGCAGAGATTGCCCGGCTCCAGGAGCTTTTACTCACTCCCGAAATCGCCACCGATTACGCCGAGGCAGTAAAGGTTTCAGGTCAGCTTGACGATGCAAAGAAATCCCTTGATTCTTTAATGGAAGAATGGGAAAAAATAAACTTAGAACTTGATGGAAAGGGGGAAATTTAATATGGTTACGTCAAAAAAAATTCCCTCGCCCACTTCTGTTGCGCTTGGTTTTTTTGACGGGGTTCATCTCGGTCATGCTGCGCTTATCAAAAAAACTAAAGAGTTTGCAAAGGGCGAAATTAAATCGGTTATTTACACTCTCGACAAACACCCTTCAAGCTTTTTCGGCGAAAATTTGAAAATGATTACTCCGCTTGACGAAAGGATTGAACTTCTTGAAACGTTTTGCACCGATTATATTTACCTCCAGAAAACCGACAGGGACTTTTTAAATATGACTCCTGAAGAATTTGTTGACGAAATTCTTGTGAAAAAGCTTGGCGCGTCTTATGTTGTGTCGGGCGAAAACTACACATTCGGCAAAAACAAATCAGGCAGCTCTGCACTATTAAAAAAGCTTTGCAATAAAAGAGGAATAAATTATTCCGTTGTCCCCTATTCAAAGGACGGGCGCAACATAATAAGCAGTACACTTATAAGACGTCTACTCTCAAAAGGTGATATTCCCGCCGCAAACAGAATGCTGGGCAGAAACTTTTCTATTTCAGGCAAGGTGATAAGGTGCCGTCAGGTGGGCTCAACGCTCGGATTTCCCACGGCAAATATTTTGCCGCAGGAAAATGCACAGCTTCCGATGTCGGGTGTTTACGCAACGAGCACAACCGTTTGGGGAAAAAGCTATTCGTCAATCACAAACGTCGGAACCGCTCCGACTTTCAATGAAGATAATTTAATAATCGAAAGCCATATTTTAGATTTTGAAAAGGATATATATTCACAAAATATTACAATAGAATTTATAAGTCTGATAAGACCTCAAAAGAAATTTCCAGGCCCCGATGAGCTTGTATGTCAGCTTAAAAAAGATACAGAAGCAAGGAGAAAAATATGAACAGTATAATTAAAGATATTGCTCTTGCCCCGTCAGGCAGAAATAAAATCGAGTGGGTAAAAAACAATATGCCCATTTTGGCGGAAATTGAAAAAGAATTCGAAGTCACAAAACCTTTTGCGGGCAGACATATGCTTGTCAGCGTTCATATTGAAGCCAAAACAGCAAGGTTTATCCAGCTGCTTGCGCGCAGCGGCGCAACTGTTGTTGCCTGCGGCTGTAATCCCCTTTCAACACAGGACGACGTTGCGGCGGCGCTGTCTGAAACTCCGGGGGTTACGGTTTTTGCAAAATATGGGATTACCGAAGATGAGTATAACGATTTCATAGATAAAGCGCTCGAAACAAACCCCCAAATTATTGTGGATGACGGCGGCGATATTGTGAGCAGAATTCATAATGCGCACTCCCGTCTTATTCCCAATATTATAGGCGGCTGCGAGGAAACTACAACAGGAATTATAAGACTTAAGGCTATGACCGAGTCGGGCGAGCTTAAATTCCCGATGTTCTCGGTTAATGACGCATATTGCAAATACCTTTTCGATAACCGGTATGGTACCGGCCAGTCTGTCTGGAACGGCATTAACCGCACTACAAACCTGATAGTCGCAGGCAAATATACTGTTATTGCAGGCTACGGCTGGTGCGGAAAGGGATGCGCAATGAGAGCAAAGGCTCTGGGCGCAAAGGTTATCGTTTGTGAAATCGACCCGATAAAAGCCATTGAGGCAATTATGGACGGTTATGAAGTTATGCCTATGGCAGAGGCGGCAAAACTCGGTGACATCTTTGTTACTGTAACAGGGTGCGAAAACGTTATTACAAAAGACCATTTTAAATCCATGAAAAACGGTGTTATATTATCAAACGCCGGTCATTTTGATGTTGAAATCAACCTCCGCGACCTTTCGTCCTTGGCTGTGGAAAAGAAAATCTCAAGAGAAAATATCACAACTTATATTTTAGATGACGGCAGGAGAATAAATGTTCTCGCCGAAGGAAGACTTGTAAATCTCGCGGCAGGTGACGGTCACCCCGCCGAGATAATGGATATGAGCTTTGCCGTTCAGGCGCTGTCGGCACAATACCTCGTTGAAAATCACAAAAACCTCGAAAACAAGCTTTACAGCGTACCCGAGTCTATTGACAAAAAGATTGCGGGAATTAAGCTTGGTTCAATGGGTGTTGCAATCGACAAACTAACGCCCGAACAGAAAGCTTACCTTAACATAAAGGACTAAAGATTATGGAACGGATTGACGATTTACAGAACGGGTATCGCATAATTCAGGATACGGACACTTTTTGTTTCGGAACTGACGCTGTTTTGCTTTCTGATTTTGCTACGGTAAAAAACGGCGAACGGGTCATTGATTTATGTTGCGGCAACGGGATAATTCCCCTGCTTTTGTTTGCAAAGTACAAGCCCTCGCACGTTACGGGCATAGAAATTCAGGAAGTGTCTGCCAATCTTGCAAAAAGAACAATGCAGCTTAATAATCTGCAGGATAAAACCACCATAATCTGTGACAACTTGAAAAATGCAAAAAGATTTATTGAAAAACCTGTTGATGTCGTAACCTGCAATCCGCCCTATACCGAATGGGGCAGCGGATATGTCAATGACTGCGATTCCAAAATGATTGCAAGACACGAGATTTTTTGTCAGCTTAACGACATTTTTAAATCTGTGTCGGAAATTCTAAAATTCGGCGGCAGATTTTATATGGTACATAAATCGGAAAGACTTGCCGAAATAATTTCTATAGCAAAATCCTTTAAACTTGAGCCGAAAGAGCTGCAGTTTCTGCACGGCTCGGTGGATAAAAACTCCAAACTGATGCTTATAAGCTTTCTAAATGGCGGCGGCTCGCAGATGACTGTTTATCCGCCGATATTTGACGTGAAAGGAACAGAAATATGACAGGCACATTATATCTTTGCCCCACCCCTATCGGCAACTTGGAGGACATTACTCTTCGCGTTATTCGCATTTTGTCCGAAGTGGACCTTATTGCCGCCGAGGACACCCGACACACTCTCAAGCTGTTAAACCATCTTGACATAAAAAAGCCTATGATAAGCTATTTTGAGCACAATAAGCTCCAGCGGGGCGAAGAAATCATTGCAAAACTTGAGTCGGGACTGAATATTGCCCTTGTTACAGATGCGGGTATGCCTGCTATTTCCGACCCCGGTGAGGTACTTGTTTTTCAATGTATCGAAAGAGGAATAGATGTTGTGCCACTCCCCGGTCCGAACGCGGCGCTGACCGCCCTTATAGCGTCGGGAATTTCTGCAAGCAGATTTTCTTTTCAGGGTTTTCTAACAATGAACAAACGTTCAAGAACCGAGCATCTTGAAATTGCCGCAAAGCTGCCCGATACTCTTATTTTCTATGAAGCGCCCCACAAACTTAAATCAACACTTGTCGATATGCTGAAATTTTTCGGCAACCGAAAAATTGCGCTTTGCAGGGAGCTTACCAAAACCTATGAGGAGTTTATAAGAACCGATATTGAGGGCGCAATAAGACTTTATGAGGAAAAGGCGCCCAAAGGCGAATATGTTTTAATAATCGAAGGTTATACCACCGATACAGCTGAGGAGTTTGAAGATATTCCGCTTGAGGAGCTTTATAAAAAATACCTTGACAGCGGCATAGACGAAAAAGAGGCTCTCAAAAAAGTGGCAAAGGATAAAGGCATCCCGAAAAGAGACGCCTACTCAATACTTAAAACATAAGACGGTTCAAAAGAACCGTCTTTTTTAATTATTTATTTGTACTTCCGAAGCCACCCATGCGTTCAGCAGTTGTGCTGTCGCCGTCAGCTTTTAAAAACTTTGCAAACACACCCTGGCCTATTCTGTCACCCTTTTTAATAACCGCATCTTCAGCAGAAACGTTATAAAAAGCGAACATAATATGCCCTTCGTTATCAGGGTTGTTATAATAATCCGAGTCAACCACACCAACGGAATTTGAAAGCACAAGTCCCTTTTTACCGGGGTTTGATGAGCGGTTATAAAGATATAAAACCTCGTCATCCAACATATATGCTTTAATGCCTGTCTTAACAAAAGTAGGCTTTTTATCCTTGCTGTTCCAAATTGACGGAATCACAATATCCTCCGCTGATTCAATATCATAACCTGCGCTGTTTTTAGTCGACCTTTTAGGCAGATTTATTCCATCATTTATAAATTTGCTGCAAACTTCAAAACCGCGAACTTTACTCATATTATTACACTTCCCTTTTTTGACTATGCAGTAACAATACTGTCTGCTTTTTCAAGACTTAATTTCTTGACAGCGTCTTCACGCATTTTATATTTAAGAATTTTACCTGCTGCGTTTGTCGGGAAAGAATCAACAAAGTCAACATATTTGGGCACCTTGTGTCTTGCCATATTGGCACCGACAAACTGCTTTAATTCATCTGCCGTCATGCTTTCTCCGCTTTTAAGTATGATACAAGCCATAATTTCCTCACCATACTGCTCGTCGGGAACGCCGATAACCTGAACGTCGCTGACCTTGGGGTGCGTATAAATAAACTCCTCAATTTCTTTCGGATAAATATTTTCACCGCCTCGGATAATCATATCCTTTAGTCTGCCTGTGATACGGAAGTTACCGTCAGGTGTTCTGCAGGCAAGGTCACCCGTGTGCAGCCAGCCATCTTTATCAATCGCCGCTGCAGTCGCGTCGGGCATTTTGTAATAACCCTTCATTATGTTATATCCTCTTGCGACAAACTCACCAGTAACCTCGTCAGGACAGTCCTCTCCTGTTTCGGGGTTAATAATTTTACACTCAATTTCAGGGAGCGCACTGCCGACAGTACCCACACGAACTTCAATAGGGTCATCGGTTGAACTCATTGTGCATCCCGGGGATGCCTCTGTCTGACCGTAAACAATGGTAATCT
>JBAYOS010000073.1:0-8381 GCA_041678125.1 Monoglobales bacterium | reverse complement strand
TGTGAATCCGCTCATTTGTTCCTCTCCCTAAAACCGCCGTATAAGTAAGCACCTAATACAGCGTTAAATCCTGTCGCGGCAAATAAACTGAACCGTTCCGCAACACCGAAATATTCTTTTGGCACCACCCCGACACCGATTGCGCAGGCAAACATCATAGCCAATGCCAATGTTGCCCATATTGCTATATTGCGGTAGCGTTTATCTCTATATCCACCCACCATAATGACAATGAGTGAGGATATTGAAAAAAGCACTACAAGAATGGTGACGATAATGTGCATAATGTCCTGGAAAGTGCCCGGAGTACCTTTATCGGTCAGCGGAAACATTGTATAGCCTATGCTTGATACCCAGTTCATAACCGTAAAAAGGTAAATTCCTGTGCGTAAAGTCTTATTCAGCCTGCCTTGAATAAACACACATACCATCATTATGGATACAATTCCGCAAACACCATACAGTGAAGCAAGCTGAGCCCACAGCATTCTGGAGGGTGCGTTGATTGCGTTTAAATCGCTGACCGCCTGCGCCATACAGTTATAATCGGGATATGCGGTGGGAGAAAAGATTACCGCCGCAGTATAGGACAGCAAGCTTATGATGCCCAACAATCCACACCATTGAACCAGTGATTTTTTCATACAAAATCTCCCCTTAATCCGTTCATTTAATGTCCCTTATTCTTGTCAGGTCTCCGCTGCAGAGGGCTCCCAGATTATTAAATATTTTCTCTGCCGGCCAGTCCCACCATTTCAGTTCCGAAAGATAGCTGATAAGCTCGTCATCAAATCTTTTTTTGATAATTCTGCAGGGGTTGCCGCCTGCGATATGATAAGCAGGAATATCCTTTGTAACAACGGAATTGGCAGCAATAATTGCCCCGTCTCCTATATGAACGCCCGGCATAACAGTGACATTTTGACCTATCCACACGTCATTTCCGACAACAGTATCCCCTTTATACGGCAAATCTTCGAGCGACGGAGTAGCCTTTTCCCAACCGTGTCCCATAATGTTAAAAGGATAAGTGGTTACGCTGCACATTCTGTGATTTGCACCGTTCATAATAAATTCGATACCCTCTGCAATGGCGCAAAACTTGCCTATGATGAGCTTATCGCCCATAAAATCATAATGATGCGTCACATGATTTTCAAACCGCTCAGGACCTGTTGAATCACTGTAATAAGTATAGTCGCCGACGATAATGTTCGGCCGTTTAATTACGTTTTTTTATAAAGCATACACTTTTTATATTTTCATTTGGATAAATTAAGCTCGGGTCCGGTCCATACCCCATCTGCAGAACTCCTATAAAGTTTATTTATTTCTTGTCATACACACCGCCGTGATTGCAAGTTTAATTATTTTACATTCCGTTGTATCTCCATAGTCCCAATCTATCCTCAATAACCAAGCATAAATTTTTCATACTGCAGGGCCGCTTCGTCTTGGGAGGTTTTGCGGATATTATCCAATTCCTGATAATTATCAATCAATAACTTTACGATTTTTCCGTCTATCGCATTACTTGAAACCATATTGTTTAATACCGTTACAGCGCTGTCCATACTCATACCCTTTCGGTAAGGACGGTCTTCCGTTATAGCTGTAAAAACATCTGCCACGGCCATAATGCGGGAGCCTACTGGCAGGTTGTCGCCTGCAACATGGAACGGATACCCTTTGCCGTTTAACTTTTCGTGATGCAGTGATGCCCAGATGTTAATGGTTTTTAACTGCTCCAGCGGTTCGAGCGAATGATATGTATAATAGGTGTGCGCACGCATTTCATTTGCCTCTTCCGCATTTAGCCCGGAAGGCTTTTCGAGAATTTCCTCTCTGATTGCAATTTTGCCTAAATCATGCAAATATCCTGCAATAAGCATCATTTTGCACTCGTAAGCCGAAAATCCGACAAGCTGAGCAAGCTTCTCGGCAGTTTTGGCCACCCCTGCGGAATGACGCGCGGTAAAACGGCTTCTGAAGTCTATGATTCTTGAAAAAATATGTGAAAGTTCAACTATTTCATCTATTTCTAAAATAAGTGTACTGAAAAGTTCCTTTATTAAAATCTTCTTCGCCGGTGCCGGTGAAACCAAATCCAGCCATATATAGTCCTTCACACTTATATCTTTCAGTGCATCTATCAACTTCGGTATAAAAACAACGTCAGCCTGTATGCTTATTTTCTCCACAATATCCGGAATTTGAGAGATTATATTACGCCCGGGATTTATTAAAGCACATATCCGGTCCGCACAATGGATTACATGGCTTTCGAACGGGACATCTTCCCCCATATAACTGCGTCCCTGTCCGCCATTCCACGGAATATGATGAAACTTAATTATTTTAGCGGACTTTTTCAAAGGTTTAAAGCTTTCAAACAGCTTTGCCCCTCTGAAAGCATGACTGTTTACATCCATCGGCTCTGTTTCAATAAGTTCAAGCATTTCTTTGGTTGAAAGTGCACCTATATCATGAACAAGCGAGGCAATAAAAATGTCATACTGCTGTTTTATCGGAAGATTCATTTGCTCCGCTAAACGGAACGCAAGATATCCCACCTGCTGATGATGATTTGAAAGCTTTGTTGAAACAAGATCCTGTGTATTGGAGATGCAAACTAAAAGGTCATAGAGACTAATGCGTATTTTGTCCATTGTTTTTTCCTTTCTTAGGAAATGAATAAGTTTTTTAATATTTTCATTATAACTGCTAAGCGTGAAATCGTCAATAGTTTTAATAAGTCGCGCTTTTACATGCATTTGTCAGTTTCTCAACAGCGTCTTCTTCGGAAGATACAAAGAAAATATCTCTTCCCTTGTTACTTTCGTATATAAAATCATTAAGCGGTTTACTTGTATAAACTGAAAAATCTCCGACAATCGCAATTTTAAACTGATAGTTAATAACTTTTTGCAGAATTTCACCGGCAATTCCTGTACTCAAAATAAAGAAGTCAGGAGTCAACGACTCCTTGTTTAACACAATGCAATGGCTTCCTGTTTCATAATTTACAGACACCAAAAAATCCAGCGCAGACTGCACATGGAAAATGCAAACCTCATCACTGTTTACAACCGCTATTTCACTTCCGCCGAAAATTATTTTCTTTCTTTCACTGTTTTTCTCCTTAAACGCGTGATACTGACACGCGCTCATTTTTTTCCCTTCACCTGATTAACTCTCCACCGTACAATATCGGTGATAAGCTCATAATCAATGGGTTTGTCAAGCGGCAATTGAATTGTGCCCTTGCTGGTCTTATAGCCTGCAAGCCTTTCTGCAAATTCTGTTGTTGCTTCGCCACCTGCATAAATCCCGATGTGTTTTTTAAATGCCGCAAAATGGATAAGATTCTGCCCCTGCCAGAATGTCGGCATGGTCCACGAGATTTTTTCAACGGCGTCAGGTGCCGCAGCGCGGATTGTCTCACGGATTTTATGCAACAACGGCCGCACGACTTCGGGTTGTGCGGCGATGTATTCGTCAATGCTGTTTTGTTTTTCACAAAAATGCTGTTGTCTTGTATTCTCAAACTCGCGACCGCATTTAGGGCACTTCCACACTTCACTCACTCCTTATATTTTCGCATTATCAATATCCCCGAAAGCAACAACAATGCGGCTATAACATAGCCGAAAACAGAGTACATGGGGTTGTTGCCGAACTCGCCGTCAAGCAGAATTGTTGTGGTGATCAGCGTGATAAAAGCAGCAAAAAAATATCAGTAATATCGGTGCGAACAGTCCTTTTTTTATAATTCCCGTATTATTTATGCCAAGCATAATCAGTATAACCCCTATGGACAGTCCAATAGCACACATTCCCGGCGAATCATCACACTCACCAAATGCAAAAAGCAGTCCGCCGATTATAATTCCCAGAATAATAGGCAGGATAACCTTTAATTTTAAAAATTTGTTCATTAAAAAATTCCCCTTTCTGCAATCAATTCTAACCACTTCTTTAATCCACAGAGGAATAACATATTCGGTTTCGGGCGGAATTATTACCTGTTACAATAAATTCTGATTGCCTTTGCCGCAAATTCTGCCGTTCCTTTACCGCAGGAATTGTCAATATTTTCCGTCATTTCTCCACCGCCCGCATACATATCTGCCAGACAGCTGAAAATCTCCGGAGTGCAAGTGTAAAAGTGTTCCGTGATATAATTTTGCAGTCTTTTAACCTGATTCTGAACGATTTCCGATTGCGGCTGCTCCCCGAGAAGCTCGCCGAATTCCGCAAATATTTTCATCAGGTTTTTTGCAATTTCATTTGTTTCCTGCGGGTCTCTGTTTTCATTTTTCTTTTCAAACTCTTTGTACGCAGGCGTGTTCCCCCAGCTTTCCTTTGCTTTTGCCGCATACTCATCAATTTTTTTGGTATCAAATGCTGTAAAATCCATAGTCTTTACTCCTGTTCTTTGTATTCCACGAGCAAATAAAATCAACTTTTCCAAATGTTCCTTTTTCAGAGTAAGAAGCTCAATTTGCTGCTCCAAAGCTTTTTCTCTGTCAAAATCGGGACTGTTTAGAATCGTTTTGATTTCTTTTAAAGGAAACTCCAATTCACGAAACAATAAAATTTGTTGCAATTTCTCCAAAGCCATATCGTCATACAGCCTATAACCCGAATCGGTGTACTTGGTTGGTCGCAGCAGTCCAATCTTGTCATAATACTGCAGTGTGCGTATACTCACACCTGTTAGTTTGCTTACTTCATTTACTGTTTTCATATCATTTCCTCCTCGTGTTACTATCATTATATACTATTACGCAACGTAAGGGTCAATATATTTTGAAAAAATTTTTGAATAAGCAAACTTAAAACGCTTATTTAAAAGTCTTTTGCGACTTCTTTGGCTTCTGATATTGCTTTTTCAATAATGGCATTGACATCGTTTCCTATAATGTCAAGTCCGTTCGCCGCTATTGTCCTAAAATCAGTAATTCCGAGGAATCCGAATATAGTCTTTAAATACCTGTCCCCCATTTCAAATGCTGCAGCAGGACCGGAACCGTAGTCGCCGCCTCTTGTAACGATATTGACTGCCTTTTTCCCATGACAAAGACCAACAGCACCATCTGCTGTATATTTAAATGTAATACCGCTGATGGTTACATAGTCAATATAAGCTTTAAGAATTGCCGGAATGCTTAAGTTCCAGAACGGCTCGGCGATTACATATTTATCGGCCGCAAAAAATTGGTATGCGTACTTTAATACAGGGTGGTCTCTTTCCGTGTCGGGGGCGGGAGTATGAATTTCATTAAGCTGTCCTACAGGAAGGAAGGTTATGCCTTCTTTGTACAAATCCAGTGTAATTATTTCGTCATTCGGATTAAGCGCTTTATATTCTTCTATAAAGCTGTCGGATATTCTGAAGGTTCTCGATTCGCCCTCTTCCTTCGCGTTTGCTTTGATGTACAATACCTTACTCATACTTTTCTCTCCTTCTCTTTTTTGTTATTATTTGATAAAACAAATATTAATATGTTCCGCCTGTATTATCCTTATTTAATGTTACTATTCCCAAGTATATCCCTTTTTTTCCATTTTATCACAAACAAATATATATGACAAGCCTGTTTATAAAGTTTTATATTTTGCTTTAACATAACATTTTGTCGTAAATTAATAATAAAAAACAACAAAGGCATTGCCGCAAAGGTGACAGCAATACCTTTGTATATTTTTATTGTTTTCCGCATTTTTCACCAATTACGCCGTTGTTCGATATTTTGCGGGAGTTGTACCCATTTCTCTTTTAAACACTCGGATAAAGTGGTTGTAATCGTAAAATCCCGAAAGGGTGCATATTTCTCCAACAGAAAAATCAGTGGTTTTCAAAAGCTCCTTGGCTCTGCTGATACGATATTGAAGCAGATAATCATAAGGACTTACACCCATATGACTTTTAAACACTCTGAGAAAATGATATTTGGACATACTAGCGATTTTAGCCATTTCTTCAATATTGACTTTATTGCTGAAATTTTCCTGAATAAATCGAATTACAGTTTCAATATCCTTTTTATGCTCAACAAATTTTTGGTTATCACTATTATCAATACAGTCTGTAATTAAACGGGTCATAATATTTGTGGCATACATTGAGGTTGTAACGCAGGATGCAATATCCGAAGACCCCATTGAAGCAAACAAATCTTTGACCATCCGTTCAAAGTCAATATTGTCCTTAATATTCACCACGCTCAGAGCACTCTTATTCAACAGCTTGCAGTATTCCTTTGCAGCAGTTCCGCTGAAGTGAAACCACAAAAAATCCCAGTTCTCTGAGGAGAGCGTCTTGTATTCGTGATAATTATCGCAATATATGACAACAGCCTGCCCAGGCTGCAAAGTATAATCCTTGTCTAAATATTTTATTGTCCCCATGCCGGATAAGGTGTATAGGAAAAGATAATTCTTCACTCCCTGCCTTTCGGTAAAATAAGTAGTATAGGCGATATAATGACCATAGTCCATAATGTAAAAAGGAAGGCGTTTTGACATATAAGTAGGAATATTAACCTTCCACAAGGAATCTTTGCTTACGTCCAACAAGAATTTCAGCTTCAAAAAGCATTACCTCCAATTAATAGCAACATACGCATGTTTTTAGGCAATATATGGTAGTGCAATTATTTATATCTTTCATTATAATTATAATTGCTATAGGCATTTATGTCAATATGAAGTGGTATGCCTAAATAATAATATATATCAAGGAGTGAGTGGAAAATGCAAAGAAAAGAATTTAGGAAGCCTCGAATAGGTGTTTATTCAATGGGATTGGAGCATTATTGGGGACAGTTTCACGGGCTCAGAGAAAGGCTTATCGGGTATGGTGAGTTTATCAGCAAAAAAATAGAGTCTTTCGGAGCCGAAGTATTCTTTTACGGCCTTGTTGACAAGGAAACAGAAGGTAAAAAAGCGGGTGAGTTTTTCAACGAAAAAAACGTTGACTTAATTTTCGGTCACTCTGCAACCTACGTTACAAGCGCTTCTGTGCTGCCGGTTCACCAGATTTGCAAAGCGCCTGCAGTTATTTTAAACCTTCAGCCGACAACTAAAATCAATTACGAAAAAACCACAACCGGTGAATGGCTTGCTCATTGCGGAGCTTGCCCCGTTCCCGAGATTTCGAATGCTTTTAACAGAGCAGGCATTAAATTCAGAGTTGTAAACGGACTTCTCGGCCTTGATTACACGCCGGAAATTTCATTGACAAATGAAGTAACATTCGAGCGTCCCGAGGCAATTAAGGCTTGGAAAATAATAGAAGAATGGGTGCTTGCAGCACGAGTAAAACGCAATCTTCAGGGAGCACGCTTCGGTTTCCTCGGAAACACATATAGCGGAATGCTTGATATGTACAGCGATTTCACAATGTTCCAGGGACAGACGGGTGCACATCTTCAAGTGCTTGAGATGTGCGATTTAGATCGTCATCTTCAGACGGTAACAGATGCTGAAGTGGCGGCAAAGAGAAAAGAAATTGAAGAATTTTTCGTAATAAGCGACGATGTTGCGGCAGACCCCCTTGCAAAGAAGCCGACAGACGAGCAGCTTAATTGGTCTGCCAAGATTGCCGTTGCCCAGGAAAAGCTTGTCAAGGAGTTCGATCTCGATGCTCTTACATACTACTACCACGGTGCGCCCGGAAACCATTACGAAGATGTTCAGGGCGGATTTATAGTAGGTCATTCTCTCCTTACAGCGGCCGGAATCCCTTGTTCCGGTGAAGGGGATTTAAAAACATGTCTTGCGATGAAAATTTGTGATATAGTTGAAAAGGGCGGAAGCTTTTGTGAGATTGTTGTTGCGGACTATGAAGAAGGAACAATTCTCTTAGGTCACGATGGGCCCTTCCATTTAATGATTGCAAACGGCAAGCCTATTTTAAGAGGAATGGGACTTTATCACGGAAAACAGGGTACAGGCGTTTCGGTGGAAGCAAAGGTCCGCACGGGCGACGTTACAAATCTCGGCTGCACACAAACTGTTGACGGAAAGCTTAAATTTATAATTTCAGAAGCCGAATCAACCGACAGTCAGATTATGACAATCGGAAATACACAGACACATATTAAATTTAAAAAAGACCCCGATTCATATATGGACGAATGGTTTGCCGAAGCTCCGACCCATCACTTTGCAATGAGCGTAGGTCATAATGCATCACTGTTTGAAAAGATTTCGGACATATTAAACATTCCGTGCGTAGTGCTTGATCGCTAAGCGTAGGAACAGACCCGCGATGGCATATATCTGTGAAAAAACGTAATTAAAAATACGAGGAGAAGATATTATGGGAAGCAGAGAGCGAGTACTGGATGCTGTAAATCATCGGCAGCCCGATA
>JBAYOS010000072.1:0-8415 GCA_041678125.1 Monoglobales bacterium | reverse complement strand
TTTTAAAGAAAGCCATGCAGTAAAAAGTATTATGTCAGGACTTAAACCCGCCGTTATTGGTCTTATAGCCTCTGCGGTTTTATCTATCGGCAAAACCGCGCTTGGATTAGATATGCTGGAATTTACAATTAACTACACGTTTATTTTCAGCCTTGTTATCTTTACACTTGCACTGTTTCTGGTGTTTAAGAAAAAATGGCATCCAATCGCTGTCATTTTAGTTTCTGCAGGTATGGGAATTGTCGCGGGGTATATACCCCTGACATAAATATTAGGAGGGGCATAATATGATTAAAAAGAACATATTTAAAATCATTCTTTCCTTCGCAGTTACTCTCTTACCAATGGTGGTTGGGTTTATTCTCTGGGATAAGCTGCCGGACCAAATGGCTACAAATTTTGACATAAGCGGACAGGCCGCAGGCTACAGCAGCAAAATGTTTGCAGTGGTCGGACTGCCATTGATTTTAATTGCCTGCAACCTTTTATGTATCGGGTTTACTGCCGCCGACCCTAAGCGGAAGAATATTGACGGCAAGGTGTTCGGGATAATACTTTGTATTGTACCCGTATGCTCATTATTCTGTGCAACCCTGATATATAAAGACGCTTTGGGGATTAGTTTAAACGTCTCAAAACTCGCTTCAATTTACACAGGCATAGTATTTGTCGGAATCGGCTTATTGCTCCCGAAATGCAAGCAGAATTACACAGTCGGGATAAAACTGCCGTGGACACTTCACAGTGAGGATAATTGGAATAAAACACACGCCTTCGGCGGTAAGCTATGGACTATTGGCGGAGTTTTGCTGACAGTTGCAGGACTTTTGGGATACAGCTACATAACCTTTATCGGCATATTCGTTTTGGCTTTTGTGCCAATAATATACTCTTACGTTTATTACAGAAAAAACGAATTTGATAAATAGCTGATACAAACACAAACTTTTTACAAGCATTGCAGGTACTGCTGCAATGCTTGTTTTTTGTTGACTTTCCCGTGCATATATTGTATAATATGGAAAAGTCAAACTGAGCCATCAAGGACGATTGGAGAACTTACATGACCGGTAAAAAACTATATTTGAATACAAAACCCTCGAAACTTTTTATGCGGGCGGCCATTCCCGGGGGAATCAGCATGCTCGCATCATCATTGTATTCGGTGTTTGATTCTATTTTTGTCGGCAAGTTTTTGGGGACCACAGCCTTTGCAGCCCTTGGACTTGCATTTCCACTTATAATTATAAATTTTGCACTTGCCGAGCTTGTGGGTGTGGGTTCTTCCGTGCCCATTTCAATTTTTTTAGGACAAAAGGAAGATGATAAGGCAAACAACTATTTTACAGGCTCAATTCTCCTAATTATGCTTATGGGCGTAATAAGCGGAACAATTATATATTTTGGCGCACCCGGTTTTATGAAGCTTATGGGCGCAGATGGCGACCTGCTGTCATTCTCGGTAAAATATACAAGGATTTACGCAATTACATCGCCGATTACACCGCTTATGTTTGCATTTGACAATTACCTCAGAATCAGCGGGAAAGTCAATACAAGCATGTTTATAAATATTGTTGCAAGTATTGGAACGATTATTTTAGAATTTACCTTTATCAAGATTTTGCATCTTGGAATTGAAGGTGCAGCTTTTGCCACCTGTCTTTCTATGATTATCTGCGTTGCCGTCGGAGTATCTTTGTTTATTCCGGGGAAACTTCAGCTGAAATTTGTTAAGCCGAAATTTTCACTTCCAATGATTAAGCAAATATATAAAAACGGTATTTCTCCCTTTTTAACCAACATTGCAGGCAGAATATTCTCAATCGTAATGAACATTTTGCTTTTAAGATTCGGCGGAGAGGCAGGTGTTGCGGTTTACGGAGTAATAATGACGCTTGCCGGAATTATCGAGCAGATTTTGTATGGTGTTGTCGATTCGCTTCAGCCCGCACTGGGTTATAATTACGGTGCAAGGCGGTTTGACAGGGTAAAAGCGATTGAGAAATATGTTGTAATAACAGGCGGAGCCATTTCCGTTTTCGGCTTCTTTGTAATGTTTTTCTTTGCGGGGCAGATTTCCGTTCCTTTCATAAAAGACTTGAGCTTACTTGATATGGCGGTTGTTGCCGTTAGAATTTCAAGTGTTGCATATCTTTATAAATGGTTCGGAACGGTGGTTCAGTGCTTCTTTATGGCACTTGAAAAACCAATGCAGGCAATGACCATATCACTTGCATCAGCCTGCGTGTTTCCGCTTATGTTAGTTCCGATACTTCTGCCCATAAAGCTTTCGGGACTCTGGCTGAACTTCCCGCTCACAGGGCTTTTTACAACAATTTTGGCTTTTGTTATTTTAATAAGAAATAAGAATAAAATCTTTGCGGTTTCAGCCGAATAATTTTATAAAAAATAACAGGTTTATTGACACATTTTGTAATTTATGGTAAGATAGACGTATATAAAAAATATAAAAAGTAGGGGGTATATTAAAATGAAATATGTATGTAGCATTTGCGGGTATGTTTATGATGAAGCAGAAGAAAAAACTCCGTTTGCAGAGCTGTCTGATTCTTGGGGTTGCCCTGTTTGCGGTGCTAAAACAGAGAAATTTGAAAAAGCACCTGCAAACAAATATGCCGGAACACAGACCGAAAAGAACCTTGAGGCTGCTTTCGCAGGCGAGTCTATGGCAAGAAATAAATATACCTACTTTGCATCCCGTGCGAAAAAAGAAGGTTTTGAGCAAATCAGTGCATTATTCCTCAAAACTGCTGACAACGAAAAGGAACATGCTAAGCTTTGGTTTAAGGAATTAAACGGAATAAGCGATACAGCTGAAAACCTCCTTCATGCGGCTGAAGGCGAAAACTATGAGTGGACAGATATGTACGCAGGTTTTGCAGATACTGCAGAAAAAGAAGGATTCCCTGAACTTGCTGCAAAATTCCGTCTTGTTGCTGCTGTTGAAAAGCACCACGAGGAAAGATATCGCGCACTGCTCAGAAATGTTGAAATGGCTGAGGTCTTTGCAAGAAGTGAGGTTAAGGTTTGGGAATGCCGCAACTGTGGCCATATTGTGGTTGGCACAAACGCACCCGAGGTTTGCCCGACTTGCGACCATCCGCAGAGCTATTTTGAAATTCACTTGGAAAATTACTAATTTGTATTCACAAAATAAGGAGTTGTCTATAGACAACTCCTTTTATATTTTGGAAAATCTTTGGCAATAATAGTAAAAAAAACCTAATAGGCGGTGCGAAGATTGAAAAAATATTTCGAGGGCTATTATTATAAACACCAAAAAGGTGAAAATGTTCTTTGTATAATTGCAGGAAAGTCAAACAGCGGAGAATTCATACAAGTCATCACGAAGGATTTCTCCTGTAATATACCATATATAGGTGATAATATTTTTTCGCAAAAAGGTTTTAAGCTAAATATTAAGACAGAAGAATTATCCCTTCAGGGGGAAATATCATACGAAAATCTAACGCCCCTTAAATATGATATTATGGGACCGTTTAAATACATTCCCATGCAGTGCAGACGCGGTATTGTAAGTATGCATCACAGACTTAACGGCAAGGTTGTTTTAAATGGAGATGTAATTGATTTTACGGACGGAATCGGATATATTGAAAAGGACAGCGGACGATCTTTTCCTTCGAAATATGTTTGGATACAGGCAAATGATTTTTCAGATAAATCATCTATCATGGTGTCTGTTGCAAAAATACCGTTTACCGGCTTATATTTCAGAGGATGTATATGTGTAATTATATATGAAGGCAGGGAATATAGATTCGCTACTTATTTAGGCGCAAAGATTATTTCATGCACCAAAAATGAAGTTATATTAAAGCAGGGAAGATACAAGCTTACAGTAAAAATCAAAGAAAGACCGGGACACAAGCTGATAGCTCCGAACATGGGGGAAATGACAAGGGACATTGTTGAATCGGTGTCAAGTACCGCAGAATTTAGCTTTTATTCCAAGGACAAGCTGATTTTTCATAAAACATCAAACCATACAAGTTTTGAATTTGAAGCATAGAAAAAACCCTATAAAAAGCGGCATTCCGCTTTTTATAGGGTATATTTTTTAATTATTCTGATTTTGCCTTGGGATGTTTTGTAAAAAACATTATTACAGCGCCGATTATAGATGCCGCCGATGCGAATATGAAGGCCCTAAACAAGATATTTATGTCTAAAACATTGGGGTCGGCAGCCTTTGCCGCATCAATAAAATATCCTCCGATGTATGACGCCAGAACAGCTCCCACACCAAATCCAAGCAGAACCATTCCATATATCATACCAACATGCTTCGGTCCGAAATAATCTGCTGTAATCGCAGGGAATGTGCCGAGGTATCCGCCGTATAAAAAGCCGATTAAAGCAACTAAAGCAAAGAACAATATGTTTGTTACCACAAGCTTAACGAGAAGTACGCAAACGGCGGTGCCGATAAGCAATATAAGGATAGTGCTTCTTCTGCCGATTTTATCGGATACCCAACCCCAGAAAAGTCTTCCGAAGGAGTTGAATAATGTAACGGCCATAACACCTGCAACTGCTATTTCTTTAAGCTCTGGCTGGTAGCCGGCAATAGTTTTGCCGAATGCAATCATCATCAATCCTGCCATGCATGCAAGCATCAGAGTGAATGTTATTGCATAAAACTGCGGTGTTTTAAGTGACTGTGAAGGTGTGAAATCTTTCTGTTTTACACCGGATTTCGGTACCGGCGGAGTCCAGCCTTCAGGACAATAATCTTTCGGCGGATTTTCAACGAACAATCCACCGATAGTGCATACAATTAAGAAAATAAGCGCCAGCCATCTGAATGTAACAAGCTCGCCGATGCCCGGAACGCCGTTACCGTATTTGGTTATTAACGCCTCTGCAATGGGTGTGAAAACAACTCCGCCAAAACCCAGAGCGGAAACTATTATTCCTGTAATAAACCCGCGTTTATCGGGAAACCACTTCTGACAGCAAGCTATGGTTGTCGAATAGGTCATTCCCATACCGAACCCGCCGACAACTCCATAGGTAATCCATATCATCCAGCCCATGGAAACGGATGTAACGGAGGCGAGGAGGAATCCGATAGAAAGGATAATCCCGCCGACAATAACTACTGGTCGTGTACTATATTTATTCTGCAAATAGCCGCCGATTGTGCTGCCAAGTGTAAGCATACTCAAAAGAATAGAAAAAGCAAGTCCTGCATCTGCATTGTTGCCGCCGAATAGGTGAATGGCTACACCTTTTTGAAATACACCCCATATGTACGCTGTTCCTAAACAAAGCTGAATTGCTATATCCGCAATGACAGGTATCCACCGGTTTCTTACTTTTCCTTCTAACATAAATTCATCTCCTTAAAGTATAATTACGCATAATTATACACAAAGTGATGTATATTGTCAATAAAAAATATAAATTATATTAAAAAGTACTGAATTTATCGTGATTTTCGCAACGTATTAAAGTAATTTTTACTAAATATTTTTGAAAAAATCCGATATTTAAATAAAATCAGTTGTTATAGTTATAATATAAGTTTTTAAATTCCGTGGGAGTAATGCCTTCATTTGCCTTAAACACCTTGCAATAATAGCTTGAACAAGAAAAGCCTACCCTTATCGCAACCTCTTCAAGAGGCATTAAAGGATTGCTTAGCATTATTTCTTTGCTTTTCGACGTGCGAATCTTTGATATGTACTGAAAAGGCCTTAACTTCATATTTTTATAAAAAACCTTACAGAAATGCTGTGGGGACATTTTAAGCAAGGCCGCCATATCATTTAATGTTAAATCCTTGCAATAATTTTCATTTATATAATTAAGTACGAGCGAAAGGTTGCTGTGCGCATCAAGACGTTGAATAGATATTTCGTGTAATATTTCTATTATTATAGAAGAGTTAAGCACATTGCACAACGGATTGTCATATGCATCAAATGCTCTTGAAATTAATAATGATATTGTATTATTTTTCAATAAGTTTATAGAAAACGGGGGCAGATTTAATTCTTTCAAAAACACGTCAACCGAATTGCCGTTAAAAGATACCCAATCCTGAATCCATGTACCTTCAGAAGGATAATACCCATGTTCAACATTAGGAGGCAATAAGAATCCTTCGCCCTCGCTGATTATATATTTGGTATTCTCAATTTCTAAGATGCCGCTGCCTGACTTTGTTTGTATCCACTGATAGTCCTGATATCCGTTTTTTCGATAAGTTCCCTTTTGGTCATAATTCAGCCCCAAACCCGCTATGTAAATAGGTAACTCTTTATTATACACTGGAAAAGCAAACATTTTTAACCCCACCTTCATATTTTACAATAGTTATTAATATTTTATTATTGCATATGCGATATAAACATTATATAATATTAATATAATTTTTGCAAGGTGGTGTTTTTATGGAAAATTGGGAAAGAGATATAATAAGAGAACTGGCAAAAGAAAAATTGGAAATCAGCAATCTTCCGATAATGAAAGAACGTACTGAATTATGGACAAAGCATAATGATTTAAAGGGCGAAGTCCCAATGATTCATTTTGAAGTTATTACTGTCGTGGATAAAGGGTTTAATTATGAGTGCAAATGCACCTCGCCTGATGCAGTGGCTATCGAAAGACAATTAGGCAATAGTTTGACAAATTATAAGATGGTCTGCGACGACAGAGTAGTAACCGATGATTTTGTTTGTTTATATGAATCATCATTTGTTCCTTTTAATATTCCGATCAAAAAGGTTGCTACTGACGGAATAGGATTTCATATTGAAAGCCAAATACATGATTTGCAGGATGTAAGCATATTAAAGCCTTCAACTATGACTTTTGATTATGAAAAATCATTAAAGTGGAAGGAATTTGTGCAGGAACAGATAGGCGATATATTAAATGTAAGAATGGGTATGGACAGTTTTTGTGTTTGCCTTACAAGTGACATTGTTCACCTAATGGGAATGGATAATATGTTTATGGCAATGTACGATAATCCGGATGAATTTCACTTTATGATGGAAAGCTTGTCAGATGGTTATGTTACATATATTAAAGAGTTGGAAAAGCGAGGTATGATTTGCGGTAATAATAAAAATGACCGTGTTGCGCAGGGCAGCTTCGGATTTACAACTGATTTACCCGATAACGCAGTAACGTTGAAAGATTGCTGGGGATTTATGGATTCTCAGGAAACAGTCGGAATATCTGCCGATATGTTTAACGAATTCTTCTTCCCATATTATAAAAAAGTTGCAGATAATTTCGGACTTTTATCTTATGGCTGTTGTGAGCCGGTAAACCCTTTCTGGGAAAAGTCACTGTCTAGATTTGAAAATCTGCGTAAAATTTCAATATCTCCATGGTGTGATGAAGAATATATGGGAGACAAACTTAAATCAAAAAAAGTAATTTATCAACGAAAACCTAGCCCGAATTATATAGGAGTAGATAAAAACTTAGACGAAGATGCATTTAGAGAGCATATTAGAAAAACCCTGTCTGCTGCAAAGGATTGCAAGCTTGAGATATCATTCCGCGACGTTTATAATTTGAGTGGAAATCTTGACAAGCCAAGAAGAGCAGTAGAAATTGTACGTGAAGAGATAAACAATCAATAACAAAAAAAACAGACTAAAAAACTTTAAGTCCCGGAGATTTCTTCCGGGGCTTTTTTATTTTTGACATCACTTTGACATCGCTATATATCATTTTTATTCCCTAAATAAAACATAATAAAAACCGCATAAACACTACATTTCAAGTATTTATGCGGTAAATTCAAATGGTCGGGATGACAGGATTTGAACCTGCGGCCCCTACGTCCCGAACGTAGTACTCTACCAAACTGAGCCACATCCCGAAATCGACTTATAAAATTATAACACAAAGAATCGAAAATTGCAAGTATATTTTTAAATATTTTTTAATTAAATAAAATTTATGTATTTTTGCTTTTTTTCAGCTTAATTTTACATTAAAATTATTTACAAAGTATATTTGCTATGTTATAATATTTATAAGAAAATACAGAGGAGTAACAGATTATGAAAAAGATTTTTTTACTATTACTTATACTTATTCTCGGAGTTTCCACATCATATGCGGCTCAAGATAAGATTTTCTCGGAAGATTATTTAACAATTTCTAAATTCAAAGATATTGCCAATATATACGACTGCAGCATTTCCGAATCGTTCGCCGCTTTTATCACATCAGGCAAGCTTGTAAGAACAATCGGTTTCAATGATAAAGGTCAGCTTGGAAGTGCGGTTGCGGGCAACAGTGATAATTTTATTGAAATATTCGGACTTAACAATATTATTAAGGTCGAAACAGGCAAGGATTTTGCCGTCGCGCTTACTCAAACGGGCAAGGTTT
>JBAYOS010000071.1:0-8433 GCA_041678125.1 Monoglobales bacterium | reverse complement strand
AGAGCATATATATTTGAGAGTCCGTAAACCGCGCTTTCAATACTTGTGGTTTCCAAAAGAAATTCGGGATATTCTTTTATTGCCCATGTCCCCGTTTCATCTCTCATGAAAGTATAGCTGCCCTTTTCATTTGTAACCTTAACAGATGATACGTTTTCAACTGCAGTTCTGAATACAGCTATATCTCCTTTTTCAGCTTGTTGTTCTTCTATATTTCGCTCTGCAATCTGACCGGGGATTACCGATATTGCAACATATGCCGCCCCGAGCAGCAATACCACAACAACACTGATTATTATATTTCGTACAAGTTTATCCATTATAGGTATCTCCTTCTGATCCAGATTACTATACCTGCAAGAAGAATAATGATAGGTATTATCCAAACAAGCAGATAATTCATAATCACAAGAGTTGAATTTGAAACATTCACTCTGCTTTGGCTGACGATTTTCGGAGAAATCTTAAGGGTGTTGCTATTGTTTGTCATCCATGAAATAATGCCGGATAGCAGCTCGTTATTGCCCTCATACTGAGCGGCAAGCTCCAGCGTTCCAATTGAGCCGATAACAGCAACTCTTGACTGTTTAGGTGTATACTTTTCAGAAATAACCATAACTGAAAGCGGTCCTCTTATATCTCCATCTTCGTAATTTGTGTTTGCACTTTCAAAGTTTGTCTTGCCGATTGCCATATTTGTTGTTTCAAGCAATGTTGTAACCTGTGCGTTATTTACATTGGTCGGTAAAATACTGAAGCTTGAGGTCTGGTAAGAAACAAGCGGCAAACTCTGCGTTCTTATTGTATTTGTAATTTCGTGTCCATAAGTATCTGTCAGCATCGCAAACTCGTACTGAAGGACCTTATCGGGATCTTTTTCAAGTACAAGGTCATAGTTGGGTACTATTCCCCATGACTGCAGCATCGCACCCACAAGCTCAAGCTTTGCCTGGCCGGGGCTGAACACCATTAAAAGGTTGCCGCCGCGGTCAAAAAACTTTTCAAGCTTCTGAACCTCCTGGGTCGTAAAATCGGCAGTCGGCACAACAGATACGATAAGTCCCGCATCCTCGGGGATTTCGCTTGTAACAAGATTCAAAGAACTGTTTGAAAAGCCGAATGTATCAAGCGATTTTTTTATTGAATCAAGCGAGGTCTCTCCGTGCCCTTCAAGGATATAAACGCTCGATTCGTTCATAAGACCCGTTACAACAACAATACCGTTTGTAAGCTTGGACTCAAGCTCAAAACTGTAATTTGCCTGAGAAGGGTCAAACGACAAAGTAGAATTATAAATGGTTGACGAGTTAATTATTTTGAATCGTTCTCCGCACTCTAAAATAATATCTCCCGTTTCAAGTGTTTTACCCTTCGCCTGGTAATCGTTTAAAACCACCTGATTTTTATAAACATCGATATATTCGAGATTAAATTTATCGCTCATAGCGGCGTATTTTCTAAGATATTCGTTAATCTCACCAGAGATTTCCGACTCTTTGCCCATCACCATAACGCGGACATCTTTATCAAGATCCGCCATGACCTTTTTTGTAATATCCGAAATTTCATACTTACCCGTTTCGGTCAGGTCAAGCTTTAAGCTGAATTTATCGGTAAGCGACGAAGCAATAAGGTTTACGAAAATGACCGATACTATCACAAGAGCGGTTATAATCCATGATGTTACAAGATATTTTTTGTTTATATTTTTCATATTTCCGCCCTCCTTTAGCTATAACGTCTTTTTTCAATATTTCTGACCGTAAGGAATAAAAATATGAAAGTAAAGCTGAGATAGTATATCCCGTTAGACAAGCTGATAAGTCCGATTTCAAAATCGCTGTATCTTGTAAATACTGCGAGAATGTTGATTATATTTTTTGCAAAAGAAGAAGTAATGCTCATGGTCCAGCTGTCAACCGAATAAAGTACAAAAAGCACCGCAAAGGTTAAAATGGCCGAAATCACCTGACTTTCGGTAAGTGAGGAAATAAATACTCCCACCGAAATAAATGATGCCCAGAGCAAAATCAGTCCCACATAAAGAGTAATTGTTTCGCTGAGGGAAGGTGTGCTCATTGCGAAAAGAATAATCGGGAAAATCAGAGAAACTACAAGAGTAATTAAAAATACTCCGAGCGCCGCAAAGAATTTGCCCAATACTATGGAAGAAACATTTACCGGAGCAGTAATCAAAAGCTGTTCGGTTTTTTTGTTTCGCTCCTCGGCAAAAAGCTGCATTGTAAGTACCGGAACGATAAACAGACAAAGCGTGTTTATTGATGTGAATATGTAGCTCATGGCAACCGTCTGATAATTAAGCATCATTACAAAATATATTGCGGTAAATGCAATAAAGGGCGCCATAAAAACATATCCGATGGGAGTAAGAAAATAATTTCTGAGTTCTTTTTTAAAGATTGCGTACATTTTTTACTCCCCTTTCCTCAAAAGTTTTTCCATAAGAGATCTTTTCACAGGCATTTCCTCGGTTTCCTGCTCCGCTTCGGTATCGCCGATTACTTTTACAAAAACATCTTCAATGGTTTTTTCCATAGGTTTATTCATGATGATGGGTGTGTTTTTCTCCGCAAAAGCATTAAATACTTTTTCGCGGATATCAGCACCGTCGCGAGCTTCAACTATAATGTCGACACTGCCTTTTTCTCTGATGCCGAGCACTTCGGCACTTTTGATTTCGGCAATCTCGGACAGAATGTTTTTCGCCTGAAATTCATCGCCCTTCACTCTGAGCACAAATCTGCCCGAAGCCGATGAACCCGAAAGATTTTGAATTGTATCACTTGCCGCAATTTTACCACGGTTTATAATTACAACTCTGTCGCAAACTGCAGTAACCTCCTGCAGAATGTGTGTGCTTAAAATAATTGTTCTGTTTTTACCGAGTTTTTTTATTACATTTCTGATTTCAATAATCTGAACGGGGTCAAGACCGACCGTGGGCTCGTCCAGAATCAAAACCTCGGGGTTGCCGACAAGAGCCTGAGCAAGACCGACTCTCTGTTTATACCCTTTTGACAAATTTTTTATAAGTCTGTCCTTAACCTCTGTCAGCCCGACTGTTTTCATTACCTCAATCAAATGGCTTTTCCTGTCAATCGTTACTTTTTTAAGGTTATACACAAAGTTAAGATATTCCGTTACTGTCATGTCAAAGTAAAGAGGCGGCTGTTCGGGAAGATAACCGATTTTCTGTTTCGCCTCGTTAGGCTGGCTTAATATGTTATATCCGCAAACGGACGCACTGCCTCCGTCAGCGGAAATGTAGCCCGTCAGCATATTCATAGTGGTGGACTTTCCTGCACCGTTAGGTCCGAGAAAACCGAGAATTTCACCTTTTTGAACCGAAAAGCTTATGTTGTTTACAGCTTTTTTATTGCCGTAGATTTTGGTAAGGCCTTCAATTTCAATTACATTCACGTTATTCACCGTCCTTCACTACGTTTTGAATGCATAGCTCGTCAAGCTGGGATTGGTCAACCGTGTCGGGTGCACTGCTCATAAGCTCCGATGCATTCTGAACTTTCGGGAATGCAATTACATCACGGATTGAATCGCTGCCTGTCATAATCATGGCAAGTCTGTCAAGCCCGTATGCCATACCTCCGTGCGGTGGAGCACCGTATTTGAATGCTTCAAGAAGGAATCCGAATCTTTCCCAAGCCTGTTCGGGAGTAAATCCGAGGGCTTCAAACATTTTTGCCTGAAGGTCGGAATTGAAAATTCTGATACTTCCGCCGCCCGCTTCCATACCGTTAATAACAATATCATAAGCCTTTGAACGAACACTACCGGGGTCGGTATCCAGCTTGTCAATATCCTCATCCATAGGCGCAGTAAACGGATGGTGAACAGCTATATATCTGTTTTCCTCCTCGCTGTATTCAAAGAGAGGGAACTCTGTTACCCAAAGCAAATCATAGCTGTTTTCGGGTATTAGATTGAACTTTTTGGCAAGATGAAGTCTTAAAGCGCCGAGAGCTGCAAACACAACAGAATTTTTATCGGAAACGATAAAGACAGCGTCCCCTGTTTCCGCTCCTGTTTTTTCAAAAATTCCGTTGATTTCATCTTCTGTTAAAAATTTTGCGGCGGAGGATTTAATTCCTTCTGCCGTTTTAACAATCCAAACAAGCCCTTTCGCCTTATAAGTTTTTACATACTCAACAAGGGCGTCAATCTCTTTTCTTGAGAGCTTGTCCCCCATACCTTTACCGTTGATTGCCCTGATACTGCCGCCCGAGGCAAGATTGTCGGCAAATACCTTAAATTCACTTTTAGCCAAAACATCGCTGATGTCTTTAATTTCAAGACCGAAACGAGTGTCAGGCTTATCGCTGCCGAATCGCTCCATCGCTTCTTTGTAGGGCATTCTGCGAAGCGGAAGTTTTATATCAACATCAAGGATTTCCTTAAACACTTTTTTAAGGAAGCCCTCGTTCATTTCCATTACATCGTCCTCATTAACAAAAGACATTTCAAGGTCAATCTGTGTAAATTCAGGCTGACGGTCAGCACGCAGGTCCTCGTCACGGAAGCATTTTACAATCTGCATATACTTATCATAGCCCGAAAGCATTAAAATCTGTTTATAAAGCTGCGGAGACTGAGGCAGAGCATAATATTTGCCCGGATGAACGCGGCTGGGCACAAGATAATCTCTCGCACCCTCGGGTGTACTCTTTGTGAGCATTGGGGTTTCAATTTCCAAAAACCCGTTTTTATCATAATAATCTCTTGCAAGCTTTGCAATCTTATGTCTTACCATAAGATTTCTCTGAAGTGACGGTCTTCTTAGGTCGAGGTACCTGTATTTAAGTCTGATTTCCTCTTTAACGGAAGAATCCTCCTCAATCTGAACGGGAAGAGGCTCGGATTTGCTTAAAATCCTAAGTTCGGATACTTCTATTTCAATTTCGCCTGTGGGGATATTTTCATTGACCGCACCGCTTCTTTTTCTGACCTTACCTGTTGCGGCAAGAACATATTCAAGATGAACGGTTTTAGCCTTTTCCAGAATTTCTTCGGGAACCTCGCACACAAGCTGAACAATTCCCGACCTGTCGCGCAGGTCAATAAATACAATACTTCCTATATCTCTTACCTTGCCTGCCCAACCCATAACGGTTACTTCTCTGCCAATATCGGCAGCCGAGAAATTGCCGCACATATCGGATCTTTTTAGTCCTGCGATTGTTTCCATTTTCATATATTTTCTCCGCCCTTCAGAAATGTAGCTATTTCACTGATTTTAAGCTCGGTGTTTTCACCTGTTGCCATATTTTTAAGATTCACCATGCCGGTTTCAATTTCATTGTCACCGACAATGGCGGTATATTCAAATCCGATTTTGTCAGCATATTTCATCTGCGCCTTAAGGCTCTTTTTCATATTGTCACAAGATGCGCTGATGCCCTTTTGTCTTAAGTCATTGGTAAGCTTAATCACATAATTCTTTGCATTTTCGCCCATATTGCACACAAAAATCTTTTGCGGTTTTCTGCCCGGAATTTCAACTCCCTGCGCTTTCATACACATAATAAGCCTTTCAATGCCAAGACCGAAACCGATACCCGGAGTGGGCTGACCGCCAAGCTGTTCAACAAGACCGTCATATCTTCCGCCGCCGCAAACCGTCGACTGTGCGCCCAGGTCGTCAGATGTGATTTCAAAAACGGTTTTTGTGTAATAATCAAGACCGCGGACTATATCCGAATCAATTTCAAATGCAATTTCCATAAGCTCAAGATTATCTTTCAGTCCTTCAAAATGCTCCTTGCACTCGTCGCAGATGTAGTTTAAAAGTCTTGGTGCTCCCGCAGACGCTTTTTTGCATTTTTCTTCCTTACAGTCAATTATTCTCATCGGATTTTTCTCAAATCGTGTGTTACATGTTGGGCAAAGGTCGGCAAGATGCTCACCAAGATAGGCTTTCAGCGCTTTATTATATTCCGCTCTGCATGAAGGACAGCCTATGCTGTTGATTTTTACCTTAAGCCCTTTTAGTCCCATTCGTTTCAAAAATGTTACCGCAAGAGAAATAATTTCAGCGTCAATTGAATTGTCGCTGCTGCCGAATGCCTCAACGCCAAACTGACGGAATTCTCTGTATCTGCCCGCCTGCGGCTTTTCATTTCTATAGCAGGTGAGGTTGTAATACATCTTAAGCGGAAGTGCTCCGCTTAAAAGAGAATGTTCAAGCACACTTCTTACAACGCCTGAAGTACCTTCGGGGCGAAGCGTAATACTCCTGTTACCTTTATCGGTGAAGGTGTACATTTCCTTCTGAACAACGTCTGTTGTATCACCTACTCCACGAGCGAAAAGCGCCGTGTTTTCAAACACGGGTATGCGGATTTCGCCATAGCCGTAAAGCTCGCAAATACCTCTTATATTATCTTCTATGTACTGCCAGATGACAGAGTCCTCCGGCAATATGTCATAAGTTCCTTTTATCGCTTGCAATTTTTCCATTATTTTCATCCTACTCTACAGAATCTATTACTGAACGGATATAAGCCTCCAAATCATCAAGCGCGGCCTCACCGGCGTTAATGCTGCTTGATTTTGTACCAAGATAGAATTTGATTTTAGGTTCTGTTCCCGAAGGTCTGGCAGCAAACCATGACCCGTTTTCAAGCTCATACACCAACACGTCCGACGGAATCATATCAATTCTTGTTTGTCTGTCTGTAATAACATTTTTTCTTACACCCGTCAGGTGGTCAGTATATTTTTCAAGAGCAATTCCCGCAACTGTTTCAGGAGGATTATTTCTCATCTGAGCCATAATTCTCTGAATTCTTTTGCTTCCCTCTATACCCTCAAGAGAAATCTGAATAAGTCTTTCTCTGTAGGTGCCGTATTTTTTATAAATTTCCAAAAGTCCGTCATAAAGTGTCATACCGCGGAGCTTATACCATGCCGCCATTTCGGCGGTTATCATTGAAGCGGAAATCGCATCCTTATCGCGGACATGGGTACCCAGGAGATAGCCGTAGCTTTCCTCAAAGCCGAACAAATACTTTTTGTCGCCCAGCTTTTCATATTCCTTTATTTTCTCGGCAAAGAATTTAAAGCCTGTATATACGTCCACAGTCTCCACACCGTAATGACTGCATATTGCGTCAACCATTTTTGTGGAAACTATTGATTTCATAATTACTGCATTTTTCGGTAGTTCACCCGATGCGGAAAGATTTGCCAGGATGTACTCTATTAAAAGTGCACCTACCATATTTCCCGAAAGTGCCTGGTATTCGCGGTCAGAATCCCTGACCGCAATACCCATTCGGTCGCTGTCCGGGTCGGTGCCGATAACAAGGTCGATATTTTCGCTTTTCGCAAGGTCAATCGCCATTTCAAGTGTTTCTTTATATTCCGGGTTGGGTGATTTTACCGTCGGAAAATTGCCGTTAGGTTCTTCCTGCTCTTTAACTACAAGAACATTTTTAAAGCCTGACATATCAAGAATTTTTCTGACAGGAATATTTCCGCTGCCGTGAATTGGCGTGTATACAAGTTTAAAATCGTCCGCAACTATTCTGACAGCCTCGGGATTGATTCTCTCAGCAAGCGTTTTTTCATAATAAGCATTGTCCAGATTTTCGCCGAACATGACAATAAGACCCTTGCTGATGCCCTCCTCAACCGAGCAGGTTTTTATCTCGCCGAAGAAATCTATTTTCTCGATTTCCTCTAAAACCTTGTCAGCATCGGCAGGATTAAGCTGTCCTCCGTCCTCGCCGTAAACCTTATACCCGTTATGCTCGGGCGGGTTATGGCTTGCCGTTATTATAATTCCGTTTAAAGCATTAAAATATCTTATTGCAAATGAAAGCATGGGAACGGGGCGAAGTCTGTTTGACAGATAGCATTTAATGCCGTTTGCCGCAAGAACACACGCCGCCTCATTTGCGAAAACATCTGACTTGATTCTGGAATCATAGGATATTGCCACACCTCTTTGTTTTGCCTGCTCACCCTGAGCGCAAATGAAATTTGCAAGTCCCTGAGTAACTCGTCTGACAATATAAATATTCATTCTGTTTGTTCCTGCACCCAGTATTCCCCTGATTCCTGCAGTACCAAACTCCAGATGTCTGTAAAATCTTTCTTTAATTTCGGTTTCGTTATTTGCTATGGATTGAAGTTCATTTTTGGTAGATTCGTCTGTGTATTCGCTATTTAACCATCTTAAGTATTCACTTTTATAATCTAACATACACTTTAACCTCAAAATATAGTAGTAGTTTTTATAATCCCTCTCCAAGGATTAAATAAGCCAAAAAAGCTTACTTTGTATCTTTCATTATACTAAATAACCCATATAAAGTCAATATTATTTGCGCCTGTTCTGCACCTTCTGACGCAGGTTGTTGTCAAGTATTCTTTTGCGGATTCTGATATTCT
>JBAYOS010000070.1:0-8445 GCA_041678125.1 Monoglobales bacterium | reverse complement strand
CCAGCTTGTTCATAATATCACGGCAAGGAGTTTTCATGATAATATCCTCATTAAATCCTACGGGAAGGGTTCTCATATCACCGAGAAGTTTGCTGAATTTATTATATTCATCTTTGTTCGGAAGTTTGCCGAATAGCAGAAGAAAAGCCGCTTCTTCAAAGCTGGGGCGTTTTTCTGCAAGAGAATTTTTTATAATTTTATTAACATTAACTCCGCGATACATAAGCTTTCCTGCAACAGGAACCTTTTCAGAGTCGTCAATTATGTAACCGCGAACCTCACCGATAGAGGTAAGACCGGCTAACACACCTGTTCCGTCTGCATTTCTGAGACCTCGTTTGACTTTGTAGTTTTCAAAAAGAGATGGTTCGATTTTATAGCTTTCTTTTGCAAGGTCGAGAAATTCATTCAAATCAATGTTGTCCATCTGTATTACCTCCTAAAAAAGTGAATTGGTTTTTGTTATAAGAAAAGGATTTTTATCCCGAAAAAACGAATAAAAATCCTTTATGTACTCTTAAAAATTATTTTTTAAGCTGGCGTCTGCTCTCACGGATTTCATCCAAAACAACAGATGTTGTCTTGTCAATTTTTTCCATAATACTGTCAGCATATAAAACAGCATTACGCTGCATTTCTGCCTCCTGGCGTCTCGCTTCTGTAAGGATTGCTTCTGATTTTTCTTTAGCAGATTTGGTTATTTCGTGTTCGTCAATCAAAGCAATTACTCTGTCCTGAGCATCTTTGATGATTTTTTCCGCTTCAGCCTGGGCTTCGTTAATTATTCTCTGGCGTTCCTCTTTCACCCAGCGAGCCTGTTTAAGCTCTTCGGGCAGTTTAAGACGAATTTCGTCTGCCATTGCGAGAAGCTCCTCTTTATTTACTATCGTATGACCGAAAATACTAAAACTTTTTTCAACGAGATCATCCAGTTCATCAACTATCTGTAAAACTTCCATTTCTTTACCTCCCGTAAAATTATTAAACAGGGTCTACCTTTTGAATTTATTATAAATAGCATCTATACACTGTGGCGGAACAAGGGGCGAGATGTCAGCACCGTAACTGGCAAGCTCTCTGACAAGACTGGAGCTTACATGAGAAAGTTCGGAGGATGTCATCATAAAAAGAGTCTCAATCTCCGGACATTGTTCACGGTTTGCAAGTGCCATCTGAAATTCGGCTTCAAAGTCAGAAATCATCCTGAGACCTTTGATAATAATATTTATGTTGTTTTCCGTCATAAAATGGACAAGAAGCTTGTCCGACGAAGTAATCTCGACATTGTCAAACTCTGCGGTAACCTTTTCAAGCATTGCTACACGTTCTTCAATCGAAAAAGCATTGGATTTTGTTTTATTGACAAAAACAGACACAACTACCTTATCAAAAATTTTGGATGCCCTTCTGATAATGTCCAGATGTCCGTTTGTAACAGGGTCAAAACTGCCGGGATATACCGCTGTTTTCATATATTATCAAAGCCTTTCCACAGCATTATATATACTTACTTTAATATTATATACTATTTTTTTTCAATAATCAAGCCTTTAAGTAAAAAATTTTTAAGCTCTTTTGTAAAAGCGGACAGCCACCCTGCCGTAAAAGCGCTCGTCCTTTAAAGTAAAGCGGAAAAGCTGTTCGGGGAACACTTCTTTTTTATCGCTTTCGGTAATAATAATCCCATTCTCGCTCAGCAAATTTCTCTCGGATATTATTTTTATACAGTCGCTTATATATGTTGAAAAATACGGCGGATCCATGAAAATCACATCAAATTTTTCATTGCATGAGGATAAAAATTTTTCAGCTTCCATGCAGACTACATTCGCGGAAAGCCTGGTAAATTCAAGGTTTTTCCTGATTATTTGGGCAGCCTTTGCAGATGAATCCACAAGGGTTGCACTTTTTGCTCCTCTGGACAGAGCCTCAATTCCCATAGCTCCGCTTCCTGAAAAAAGGTCGAGAACATTTTTGTCCTCAACAAAGTCAAATAGAATATTAAAAATTGTACCCTTAACCTTATCTGCGGTGGGGCGGGTATCAAGCCCCGGGAGTGATTTAAGGGGAAGACCGCCGCGGCTTCCGGAAATAACTCTCATAAAAAGCCTCTCCTTTTTTATTAAAGAAAATCCGCAGCCCTCGCTGCGGATCAGGTTCTTCAGTTAATAATTCGTCTTGCGGTTACATATCTTGAATCATAATAAGCTTGGTCCAGACTGCTTATTTTTACGACATCTCCCGGAATGGTGGAATGAATAAATTCATTGTTGCCAACGTAAATACCAACGTGGGAAATACCGCCGTAGGTGTCAAAAAACACCAGGTCGCCCGGAATAAGCTCAGATCTTGATACAGGAGTTCCGACAGATGCCTGCCCTGCAGAGGAGCGAGGCAGAGAAATGCCGAACTGCTTGTACACATAACTTGTAAATCCGGAACAGTCAAACCCTGAGGGGGAAGACCCTCCCGAAACGTAGGGAACGCCTAAATAATTTTTACTGTACTGAACAAGACGACTTGCTTCTCTTGAAAAGCCTGTCCCGTCTCTGGATGTAAGAGAAGATGCGTTTCTGACCGAAACGTAATCACTATGTACATATCTGAGTTGTCCGAAAAGCAAAATTTCGTACCATTTTCCCGAAATACCTGTAACATTTACCTCATCGCCGTAAACAAGCTTGCCGACAACCGCAGAATCAGATGAAGGACCGCTACGAATATTAAGCAGGGCTGTTGTTACGACGCCTGTAGACTTAACGTTTACAGTAACATAATCTGTTGAAGCATACGCCACTGTGCCGTTATAATCTATCTGATAAAAATCCCCCTGGGTAGATAAAATATTAACAATCTGTCCTTTATAGGCACGAGAAATTACTTTGCTGTCAGTTGAAGGAGAACTGCGAATGTTCAGGGCATCCGTTATTACGCTGCCTTCTGCTGCAAAACAAGAAGAAGTGGTCATAAAGAAAATAGCAGCAACAGAGGCAATTTTTTTGAACGTGTGCAAATTACACGCCTCCTTTGTATCCATGCAGCAACCGCTGCATTTTTTCAGCCTCTATAATTATAGCATGATTGATTCGGAAAAGTCAAATAACTTAGCAAAATAAAGCCGAAAGTGTGAAAAACATCGAGGTGCGGTGAGGGCTGAAAACGCTTGATATAAAAAGTATAAGGGGACATTTTTCCGTAATTTGAAAATTTTTCTAAAAAAGCAGAAAACGTGTGTAAATTTTCGTTGACAAAAGGGGGACAAGCGTATATAATAGAAATGAAAATTAATATCGGGGTGCTGAATTTCGGCTGAGAAAGCAAATGCTTAACCCGCGAACCTGATACGGATAATGCCGGCGTAGGAAAAACAATCGATTGTTGCTCTGTCGGGATACCCGGCGGAGTATTTTCTTTTATCAGGAGTTTTCAAAATATTATTTACAGGAAAGGTGAAAAAACCATGAAAACCAAAAAACTCACTCTTGCAGGGATACTCATTGCGCTTGCAGTTGTTTTATCCTTTGTAAAAATCTTTGACGCACCATTCGGCGGCTCAGTTACTGCCGGAAGCATGGTTCCGATTATTCTCTTTGCTTTAATGAGCGACGTTAAATGGGGGCTTCTGATGGCAACCGTTTATGGCGGAATTCAGATGATTGTGGGAGGAGTTGCTCCCCCTGCTCAGACATTTATATCATTTTTTGTTGTAATTTTGCTTGATTACATAGTCGCCTTCGGAGTTTTGGGATTTTCGGGTGCAATATCCCGAAAGCTCGGCGGAAAAACCGTCGGAGCCGCGGCGTCAACCTTAATTGTTCTTTTCTTAAGATTTCTCTGCCACTTTGTATCCGGAATTTTAATCTGGGGAGTATATGCTCCCGAAGGACAGGCGGTTTGGCTCTATTCGCTGCTGTATAACGGCGGTTATATGTTAGGGGAAACCATCATAACCACAATTCTTGTGTTGCTCATAAAACCGCGAATAAAAGCATAACTGTTAAATATTACCAATTTAACGGCTTATTATTTTGGATAATATTGGAAATAAAGGTCGTTTTTAGGTAAATTTGATAAAATTTTGTTCAAACTATTTGAACAATTTGTATGAAAATAAATTAATTTGTTCAAAAACCTTGAACAAGCTCCTTTTTTGTGATAGAATATAAAACATCAAATAAAAAGAAGGAGCGACATATTATGGGGAAGACAACGGTACTTATTATTGATGACAATCGGGAATATGGCGAGAGACTCAGAAAAGAACTGGCAGTTTATTCAGAATTTGAAGAAATTCTAAATGTTACCGGCAGCAGAGCGGGTCGCGAAATGGCCACAAGGTACAATGTTGACGTAATTATTTGTGAAACAGTAATGAGGGATGGGGACGGTTTTACTCTTGTCGAGGATATCCTTCATAATACTGTAAACAAACCTGTAATTATAATGGTTTCTGCATTTGCAAACGAGGTTATGATAGCAAGAGCGGCTGCTTGCGGAGCATCTTTTTTCCTTTCAAAGCCGTTTGAGGCATCCGCTCTTTATCAACACATTAAATTCTTTGCCAGAATGAGAGAAAAACCCATTAACCTTATGGCAAATGAACAGCAGGAAAATGAATATGATGTTGAAATCATGGTCAGCAATATGATTAAAACCATCGGAGTGCCTGCACACATTAAAGGTTATCAGTTTTTGCGCGATGCAATTATGTGGGTAGTTGAGGATATGGAGCTTATCAATGCGGTAACAAAAGAGCTTTATCCCGGAATTGCAAAGAAAAACAAAACTACCTCCTCGAGAGTGGAAAGAGCTATCCGCCACGCGATTGAGGTATCATGGCAAAGAGGCGACGTGGAAACATTAAACAAACTCTTCGGACACACGGTGAAGTTCACCAAGGATAAGCCGACAAACTCTGAATTTATAGCAATGATTGCTGACAGAATTCGTCTCCAGCTTAAACATCAGAACAGAAAAGCTTCTTAAGGACGAATTCACATAGGGAAGAAACAGTTTTTGGTTATTGTTTTTAATACAATTACGCTGATATGTTGTGTAATACTTAAGATTTACACAGCGTATAATTTTTGTGCCAAATTAAAAACTTTAATCAAAAACTGCTTTGTACCGGAAATCACCAAACGAGGGAAACCTCGAGTCTTTTTATGTGGTTTTGACAAAGAAAATCGCCCAAATTATAGATTTTGGGTGAGTATCCCTGTGTGCGAAAAAAAGGAAAATAACACCAATAAAAAAGCTGTCCGGGAGGACAGCTTTTTCAATCCCTACCTATATAATATATAATACAACCTGTTTTTCTATCTTCAAGAAAAAATTAACAATATTTTTCAAAAAACTATTGACAAAAGAAAAAAATGGTGGTATATTAACTGTATTAGTACAAACAATACAGTAGGAGGTGGAAAAATGATTAATCTGGATTATAAAGACGGACGCAGTTTGTACGAGCAGATAGAAGCGGGAATAAGGGGGCTTATAATAGGCGGAATATTAAAGCCCGAGGATAAACTGCCGTCGGTCAGAGAGCTTTCGGTAACACTGACGGTCAATCCGAATACAGTGCAAAAAGCGTATAAACTGCTTGAAAACAACGGGTTTATTTACAGCGTCAAGGCGAAGGGAAATTTTGTTGCACCCTTTGACAAGGGCGAGTCAAAAAGGGGCAAAGAGCTTTATGACAACTTAAAATCCATCGTGAAAGAGCTTGTATTTATAGGCGAAGAAAAAGCTGCGGTGGAAAAAGTGATTGCGGAAATCTATTCAGAGAAGGAGGAAAGTAAATGATTAAGGTAACAAACGTGACCAAATACTTTGATGATTATAAAGTTTTGGACGAAATATCCCTTCATGTGAGAAAGGGGACAATATACGGACTTATAGGCCCCAACGGAGCAGGAAAAACCACAATAATCAATCATATTAACGGAGTTTTAAGACCCGTTTCGGGAGAAATTGAGGTGGACGGAGAAAAAGTGTGGGAAAATGAGCAGGTCAAAAGGAAAATACTGAACATTTCAGACGACTGGTATTATTACCCCACATTTTCAATTAAGGAAATGGCAAAATTTTATGCCAACATTTACCCCGATTTTGATATGTCCAGATATGGGGCAATAAAAAATATTTTTAATATTGATGAAAAAAGGCAAATCAGAAAACTGTCAAAGGGAATGAAAAAGCAGGTGGCATTCTGGCTGAGCCTTGCTGCAATGCCCGATGTTTTGGTGCTTGATGAACCGCTTGACGGACTTGACCCCGTAATGCGCAAACAGGTGCTGGGGCTTGTAATATCTGATGTTGCGGACAGAGAGATGACCGTGCTTGTATCCTCACACAACCTGCGTGAACTGGAGGATATTTGCGATTGGGTGGGAATCATACATAACGGTAAAATGATTATAGAAAAACCGCTTGACGACTTAAGGGGCAATGTTCACAAATATCAGGTGGTGTTCGGCGACAAAAAGCTTGATAATGCGGAAAATCTTTTGCACATTTCAAATACCGGAACGGTTTACAACATAATTTTGCGCGGCGATGCAGACAAAACAGATGCACAGCTTAAGGCGCTTGACCCGATTTTATGCGAGAGAACGAGTCTGACGCTTGAAGAAGTATTTATTTATGAGTTGGGAGGTTTGGGCTATGATTTCAAAAACATCATTATTTAATAAAGGCATATACAAATCGGTGGTCCGACGCAATATCTGGGGCTCCTTGCTCTATTTTCTATTACTTTTCGTGATAACAACTCTGCCCTTGCTGATAGGTTATAACGCCAATCAATCGACCATGAAAAATCTGGGTCACCCTGTGATATATACTCAATGGTTTGTTATTGCGCCTGTAATTTTAGCAATAATAGTGCCGACGGTCGTGGGACTTTTGGTTTTCAGAATTATTCATTCTAAAAAGTCAAGTATATTTACCCACAGCCTGCCCGTCTGCCGAAATGCGATTTTTATATCAACGGTAGCAGGAGCGCTGACACTTATGGCTGTCCCCGTGATATTAAACGGACTTATTTTAACAATAATGTCCCTGACCGCATACTCCGCACTGTTTACGGCAGGCTCTTGCATGGTATGGATATTGATAAATTTATTAACATTATTTATAATGTTCGCCTGCACAAGTTTTGTATCGGTGCTTACCGGCAACAGCTTTGCGATGGTGGTGCTGAATCTTTTAATCCACACCATAGTTCCTATCGCAATGGGTGCAATAACCGTAATTTCGACGCTTTTCCTATATGGATTTTCGGAGAACGCAGAGTTCATCTGGAGGATAATTTCGCACATTCCCGTTGTGCAGATGGTCAGCTGTGCGGAAAATCTTGCAAGAGCGTATGAGAACAATGCAGCCATGTTTGATATAAATATGCTCTATAATGTTATCGGCGCAATCATTTTATACGGCGCGTCCCTATATTTGTATAAAAAGCGCAACCTTGAAACCGCCGAAGACGTTGCAGGATTTAAGGTTTTAAACCCCATATTCAAATATCTTATAACTACTCTTGGCACAATATCCGTTTTTTCGATTTTCAGTATGTTTATCGAGGAATCTCCAATCGGTTTTACAGCGATAGTTCTCATTTTAACGGCAATATTCTATTTTGCGCTGGAAATGATACTCAAAAAGTCGCTGAAGGTTTTTAAATCTTACAAAGGGTTTATTGGCTTTTGCGCAGTATTCGGAATAATTATTACAATTTTCAGTGCGACAAGCTTTTTCGGCTTCGAAACAAGAGTTCCGAGTGCAGATGATGTAAAAAGCGTTGTAGTTTACGAATATTATAATAACGAAGCACCCTCTTCCGAACAGGCCACCGTAATAGAGGAAGCAGTAAAAATTCAGTCCGAGCTTACAAGGGAGGACAAAATTTATACCATTTCTCCCGAAATATCAAGAAACCGACGTGCAGAGTATACATATAATACGAGGATAAATATTAAGTATAATTTGAAAAACGGCAAAGTATTAAGTCGAACATACCTTATAGAAGAAGCGGAAAAGTATGAGGTTTTCGGCAGACTTTATAAGGTCGGAGATTATAGGCAAAAAGCAGAACAAATGCTGACTCTCGCCGCAGAAGATGTTTACAGAATAAATCTCCATATCGGTCCGAATTTTAATGCGGAAGTTTCGGACAGAGCACCCGTTTTAGGACTGTTAAACAGTATAAAGACTGACCTTCAGACGCTTGATTATAACCAGGTTTATTGCGGACAAAGCTGGGGCGCAAGTATTGACATTTCTGTAAAATCGCCCGATGAGGCGGCTGAATTCGAGTATGTCAAGAGTATATATTCCAATATTAATCCCAACTTTAAAAACACAATAAAATGGCTTGAGGAAAACGGGTATGCACAGTTCGTCGGAAAAGAAATAAGCGGGAAAATGTACCTTTCTCCTGTCAAT